>NZ_JBNHEQ010000011.1:31695-46772 GCF_050016015.1 Dapis hubbardiae BLCC-M172 | reverse complement strand
TTACTCAAGTTTCCCACTCTTTGTGTACTACATTTTGTCGTGCGGAATGTGGGTTTTAAGTTAAACTACTATAATTGAAGAAATAAAAATTCAAAATCTCGACCATTTGAGTATACTAGCAGAACTATAGTTATTTAACTTAAGAATGAGACATTAAGTTACCCAATAATAACGGATAATTTCATCTAAAGATTTATGTGCAGGAGCATACATTATACTTTTGCTACCTTGGTTATCTTCCCACCACTTTCTATGTAATCTATTACCTTTTGTCTTACATTTAAGCTATAAGTCATTCTTTAAACTACTCTCAATTCTATTTGAAAATTTTGCTCTGTTTTTGTCTCATCCTTAAGTTAAACGACTATAATTGATGAGATAGGAATATTAGAAATAATCAACCATCAACAATAAATTAATTAGGAATTAATAGTGGAGAAAAAATTACATCAGGATAGGTAATTAAAGCTTGAATTAACTTCGGGGTTATGAATGGTATCACGTCCTCTATATTTGTTTAGTCAGTTCTTTGAAGACAAAGAGATAGAAAAATTATTACGAATAGGTCTAATATCAAATCCGATAGCATCGGTTTAATTAAATAGAGAGTTTGGTGAGATGAGGATATCGGCGTGCATATTTAGCAATAGTGATCGTGAAGAGAACATTTTTTTATATCAAATCTGCTTAATTCGATATAAAAAGTGAATATTTAAACGATGGATATTTCTACTTCTATTTCTAGCGGTCTTTCTATATTTTTGCTACTCCTCCTAAATAATTTAGTTTCCTGTCTTCGAGTTTTTTCAGAAATGTTGTGTCCGATACCATAACCTGGATCAATTAAAACTATTCCTGGACGATAACCTTGATTTAGAATAAAGTGAATAGATTTTATTCCTATGTATGGTTTTTTCTCAAATAGTTGATCTTTTTTTCCTTATGAAAAGCAGAGCTTTGCCTCAGCAATCAGCTAAATTAGTAGGGGCTATAGAACCCCTGAAGGGATCTATTTAAAATTAGAGATTGAGAGTGGGGGAGTAGGGGAGTGTGCAGAGATGGGGAGATGGGGAGATGGGGTGTATTAGATATCTCCCACTCATCCAATCATCAAATCAATTATTACCCATTTTTTATCAATTAATTCTCCACCAGGACTTATTTTATGGAGATACGCTTAGGGGTTCTATATGTAGTCTATTTGTTTGACATACTCTCCGGCTGTTAGGCGCGGAGATTCTCCTGAAAACAGGATTCTTGGTTCAATGAGTCCACTTAAATCAGATACGCAAGCGATACCTAAGCCAGAGATGGTTCTCTCCCCAAGCGTTTACTCTATTTCAAGAGCCTGTTCCCGTATGCCCTACGGTACAGTTCAAACCTAAAAAAACTTTGGTTCTCTGGTACTTGTTGCTTAGAGCTTTTCCATACACAAGCATTCGGAGTGCAAAACCCCATAACTCTTCTCTTGGTCAGCATTCCCTCTCTTGGTGCGCGTTCCGCAAGCGACTTGCCTCTTTCAGAGGAGCTTCGCTAACGTCGTCGCGGGGTCGCACCGTAAGCGAGCTGACGGCGACGCGGGGTCTGACCGCAGTTTTCAAGGTAAATGGCGCTACTGATTAAGTAGCTAGGTTTTTAGAGTGGTTGAATACCTTTCCACTTTTTCTAGCATAACACAAAGTCCCCCTAAAAGGGGGAGGCTCTAAACCCAATTTTTCGGTAAGCCCTGTAGATGTTTGAGATATTTTTAGCATATTGAGGTATTTCTTTTATTGCTCTTGGTTCCAGCCATTTTTTCCCTCAAAAACATTCAAGTCTGCCTAGGCTTTACGGACAAAGAACAGCTTAAAATGGATATTATAATTATAGGATTATAGGGTAAATTTTCCCTAATCAACTAATCAAAAGCTTGGCCCAGAGTAGCTAGTATCTCTAATCGGAAGCTGGGAGCCAACTTAAACAAATGGTCAATTAAAAGGAAAGATAAAATTATGGGATTATTTGATCGGATTGGTCGTCTCGTTAGAGCTAATGTTAATGAGATGGTAAATAAGGCTGAAGACCCTGAGAAGGTTCTAGAACAGTCTATTATTGATATGCAGGAAGATTTAGTCCAATTGCGTCAGGCAGTTGCTAGCGCTATTGCTACTCAGAAACGTAGCCAACAACAGTATAATCAAGCTGAATCTCAAGCTAATCAATGGTACTCCCGGGCACAGTTAGCTCTGCAAAAGGGAGATGAAAATCTGGCCAAGGAAGCTCTACAGCGTAAGAAGACTTATTCTGAAACAGCAAACACTGTAAAACTATCTTTGGACAGTCAAACAGCTCAGGTAGAAACTCTAAAAAGGAATCTGACAGCTTTAGAAGGTAAGATTTCTGAGGCTAAGACTAAGAAGGATATGTTGAAGGCGAGAATGACCGCTGCTAGGACTCAGGAGCAACTTAATAATACAATGGGTTCTATTAATACTAGCGGGGCAATGGCAGCTTTTGACCGGATGGAAGAAAAGGTCTTGCAAATGGAGGCTCGTTCCCAAGCTACAGCAGAGTTAGCTGGTGGTGGTGGTTTGGAAGAGGATTTCCGAAAGTTGGAAGCTAGTAGTGATGTTGATGATGAGTTGGCAGCGATGAAGGCACAACTTACAGAGAGTTCAGCAGTTCAGGGTAAATTACCAGCTTCTCATCAAGGTTCAGCAGAAAAATCGGACGTTGATAGTGAGCTGGAGGATTTGCGTAAACAACTTGACAAAATGTAAACTTTAATTTTCTATTTCAATTGATCTTTACACTAAGACTTTTAGCTTTGATAGATATTTAGCTCTCTCCAGGATAAATCCCATGTTTGTTTCGCTGCACGAGATGAAAAGCACAACTTTTACAGGAGACAAGAGGCGAATAGCTTCAATGTGGGATTAATCCTGGTCTTAATTGTGATCTAGGTTGATTTTCTATCTACATTCTTCTTGAATTTTCATATCATTTTCGGTTAAATACTTCTAAATAATAAGTAGGTGTATGTAAAAAAATCACACCAATATGTAAGTGTTAGGTAAAATATAGAAATTGTTTAATCTCTTTCTGCTTCGTCTTCTTATCTACTATTCTTTCTTCCTTATCAAGGATTATTTTATATCTAATTTTACTTACTTGCTTAGGTAGTAGGAGATTAGGGAAAATTATAATAATTGTTCTCAATATCGAACAGAAGGTTTTTATAAATAACTATCCTAGCTTGATAGGACAGAGAATATACTTAAATTAATACAGTATTATACAGCTAGGGATGAAATAATAACCTTTTCCACAAGAAAAACCTACAACAAAAGTTTTGTTAAACTCCAAAGCCAACTCAACTCCCATGTTTCGACTTGAAGAAGTTTGAAACACTTTTGAGAGAGTCAACCAAATTTAGCTGATGACCTTCAAGTTAAATAGAAGTAAATTCTATGATTATTTACTTCTATTTGCTCTTCAACTTAACTGAAATTAATTGATACCAATTAAGGATTAAAATAAGATTAAAAAAAATCATGGTGGCAACAGGTTTTCATATATAATTAAATAATTTTAATTTACCTTGTTAATTAATTCAAAATATTTATTAACTTAACTATGTCTAATTTGCGCTGGCTAATTGTTAGTTCTTCTGCCTCTGGAGCTGGTTTTCTTTCTATTGTATTTTTATTTTTTACTTTCTTCTATCATAAATTTACTTTATCAGGTCTTTTAGTTCTATTGTTTGTATTAGTTTTTTTTATAGTAAATGTAGTATTTACTGCTCATTATTGTTCCAAGATTTATAGAGAACTATACATCAGAAAGAAAATGCAAACACAAATGAAAATGAGAGCAAAACCTACAAGATATCGATACTAAATTTTGAGGGAATAAATAATTTAAGACAATAGTTTAGCACAGGATATTTAGAGAATTTTGGTCAAGTTATCAAATTAACAAGAAAGATTGAAACTAAGGCAAGTTTATTGCCATTTGGCTTAAAATAGGTTACAAATTATCTAAATTGCCGAATTTATTACCACCTAATTAATTACTAAAAATGTTTCATTTTCTCAACCCTATTCTTGGTCGTCATCCAGAACATATAAAAGCAAAGGTCGAAATTTATACTTGGCAAACTTGCCCGTATTGTATTAGAGCAAAACTTTTGCTTTGGTGGAAAGGTGTCAACTACATGGAATACAAAATTGATGGCAATGAAAGTGCCAGAAATAGTATGACTGAACGTGCTAATGGAAGTCGTACTGTGCCACAGATTTTTATTAATAATCAACATATTGGTGGCTGTGATGATATTTATGCTTTGGATCGCAAGGCTCAATTAGAGCCTTTATTGATTGACATACTCGCAGACTAAATCAAAAATTATAGGGTAGCATTTTCAGCAAAACTGATTCTATACTCATAGAAAGGACTTAGATGTGCAATATCCCTGTTGCCAAAACCTAAAAAAATAACGGGAGGAAGTTAGCCAGCCTGTTTTAACGGCTGGTTGAATAACGACACGCGGGTTTTAACCCGTAGTAAAAATCTGCTATACTAGAGATAGCAAGTAAGAACAAGGTTTGTCGCCATGACAAGAGCGCTAGTGCGGTGAAATTCCGGTGGACAGGAGACGGGGAATTAATTTCCTACGACGGCTGAAAGCAAGCAGGCAGCTAAAGCAGCGATTTATTGCTCCAACATCTTGAGTAAAACCACTCGTGAAAGCTAAAAAAAAGTAAGCTCACAGCTAGATTTTGGTCTATGCCGAGGAGTTTAGAAGTCTGTTGACAGGCTTTAAGCAAATGTGGATTTATCCCATTTGCGGTGGGTAAACCACGGAATCCAGGGTGTTTCAACCCCTGGAGATGTCAAGTATTGCTTCTATAGAACCCCTGAAGGGATCTATTTAAAATTATAGATTGAGAGTAGGGGAGTAGGGGAGTAGGGGAGTAGGGGAGTGGGGAAGTGGGGGAGTGTGGAGAGATGGGGAGATGGGGAGATGGGGGAATGGGGTGTACTAGATATCTCCCAACATCCCATCATAAAATCAATTATTACTCATTTTTTATCAATTCCTTCTCCTGATAACCTATTTTCTGGAGATACGGTTAGGGCATCTATAAGCCTTAACGACAAAAGTTTCCAAATTTTAGATAGGGTTGCCCTAGTCTAAACCCCAGTAAACAAAAAATCCTATGTAATTTATCATAATAATTAAACCATTGTGTCAACTGATATCAAATTGCATCAAATATTGACTCAGCTAAATTATGATTTTTCAAAGTAGTTGCCAATTTTCAAACCTCTTTTTGAATTTTTTCCTAAGTTAAAAACCTGCTGCAAATTTATCTAAATTATCTAACCGCCATCTAGCATCAAGTTGGCGGTTTGTTTGTAATTCTAAAATTCTTATTCCACTACTTGGTAAAGGATTTAAAAGTTGTTGTAATTCCTTCCAGGAAAATATTTTTTGATGTTCTAGACCATAAGTTTTACATAAATCAGCAAAATTAATATCTTGGGGAGTAGCAAAAAATTCTGTAAAAGGTGGTTCAAATTTAGCTATGGGCAACATTTCAAAAATTCCGCCTCCTTGATTATTAATCAAAATAATAGTTAAATGACCAACTAATTTATTTCTCAGTAAAAAACCATTGGTGTCATGTAAAAGTGCTAAATCTCCTGTTAACATGACACTACTTTGATTAGAATAAGCTATACCTAAAGCTGTTGATAAAGTACCGTCTATTCCGTTTGCACCTCGATTGAAAAATGGCTGAATTTGGGAATTATTCGGAACCCAGAAAAATTCTACATCTCTAACTGGCATACTATTAGCAATAAATATTGGTGTATTTTTTGGTAATGTCTGAGATATTAACCAAGAAGTTTTAGGTTCTAATATCTGATTTATTGCTGACATTTGTTTGTCAATATTTTCTCTAATTTTTGCTTCATAGTTACACCATAAATTCAAGTAATTTATATCAGAGTTATCCAGGGTAATTTCAGGAGTAAAAATTTTTGCTAGTTGTTCTACTGAGATTCGTAAGTGAGTTGTCTTGCCATGAAGCGGATCGAAGTTATGGTCACTTTTGTCAATAATTAATCTGTAGGAATTAGTTGCTTGTAGCCAACTTCTTAGTTGTTTACTTGTTGGTAATTCTCCGATTTGTAAGACTATTTCAGGAATGAGTTTTTCTGCTAATTTCTGATTTCTTAAAATTAAATCATAAGTGCTAATTAAATAGGGATTTAACTGGGAGTAGTTTCTTAGAGGCGATAAACCTTCGGCTAAAACAGGGAAGTTTAAAGTTTGGGAAATTTTAGCGATCGCCTGACAATAGACTTCAGGTTTTTCTGGTTGTGCTAAACCTGCAATTATAATCCCTTGCTGATATTTAAGTTGATTTTTTAAGAGTTCTATTAAGTCAAAATTTGGGATAAATTCTGTTGTGCAAATAGGCTTGACAGCAGCAAAAAAGTTTTGGGAGAATTTTGATTCTAAGGCGATAGCTTCTGGTTGGGGTATGGGTGATAAAGGGTCTCGGAAGGGAATATTAAAATGCACAGGTCCGGGTTTAGGAAAGCAGGTTTTTTCCCAACCATAAATAACTGTTTGTCTTAAATATTCCAGTCTTTTTAGTTCTACTGAAGGTAAACTTAGTTCAATTTGCCAGTTTGGATAATTGCCATATATTTTAACTTGATCGATTGTTTGACCAGCATGACAATTTCGTAATTCTGGGGGTCTATCTGCGGTTAAAACTAATAGTGGGATACGACTTTCTTTGGCTTCTATTATAGCTGGATAAAAATTAGCTACAGCGGTACCAGATGTGCAAACTATAACTACAGGTTTATGATTTTTTTTTGCTATTCCTAGGGCAAAAAATGCTGCTGAACGTTCATCAAGAATGGGAATAGTTTCAATTTTGGAATGGGTAGCGAAGGCGAATGTTAGAGGTGTAGAACGAGAACCGGGACTGATAATTGCTATGGTTAATCCTAAATGTTGTAGTGTTTCTACTAAAATGGATGCCCATACTGTATTGATATTTATAAAATCAATTGACATTGTTAAGTTGTGAATCTTGAATAGTAATACGTCAAGCCAAAAAGGTTTAAGACAGTATTGAATAACTGAAAGAAACAATAGAATATTAGTAAGGGAATAGTAAAAAATAAATTATCCAATTTTTGAACTAGACCTAATTTGTGTTGCTCCCTATATTTCCTACTCCCTACTCCTTAAATTCAAGGTAATTGTATATTTTTTAATTTGGAAGTCCCTAATTAATCTTCTACGTTCTGTTATCTCTAACTGCTTCTTTCCTAAACTTGAATTTTTGACTTTTTCTTTCTATTTTTGAATCCTTTACTTTTTGACCTCTGCTGTAATACTTCTGGTGGCGGACCATAATCTCCATCAGAAAAATATTGTCGTTCTACTATATGTTGGGATTCTACTTCAATCCATAGACGCGCTCCCCCGGCTTGACTTTTATTTGGTTGATGGGGTTGATAAACTATTTGGCAAGGTCCCTTAATTTTCAGAGCATGGCAATAATCCTTTTTATCTCCTACTTTTACAGCAACTGCGGGATAGGCAGTGCCATTATCTCGGTTGTAATCTATTGTTTTTCGCAGAACATGAATAAAAGTATTGCCTGTACGTTTATTTTTGTTCCAAGTTCCTTCAGGACCACGACTACCTGGTATAATGTCTGGCATTCCACGATGATTAAGGGGAATCATCCAAATTCTTTCGACTTTATAAGCGCCGATGACTCGGCCTTGATTGAGTAGTGTTCGTAATCTACCTGTTGATATATTCAGTAGAAATGCTGCTTGTGTTGTACGTACTGATGAGGTGTTCATAACTACAACGTCTTAGTTTTAAATTATATATACCTATTATATTTAATATAATAAAACATATTACTTTAAATAATAGACTTGTAGGTAAATAAGTAGTCGTGCTTTTAGGAATTTCCTAGTTGAGAGAGGGAACAGGAAACACTTAACTGAGGATAGGGAGAAATAATTGAGAATTTATGGATAATATTGAAGATGTAGAATAAAGTTTGTAATTAATTTTGCATGAGCACTTAAAAGGAAAAAATCGCTCAAACCTAGACAGAGCAAAAATTCCCAGCTCTTTTGAGTTCTAAATAGCTATAATTCTTACAGAACAAGCTTTTTGGGGATTTTTTAAGTTATAAAGCAACAAGTCTAATTTTTAATTGAGTCAGAAAAGTAAAAAAGTAATCAGAGTTAAGAGAAAAATATTTTGGCTTTACTATCAAAAGAAAAACAAAATAGGAAAAAATTCAATTTGAGGTGATATTTTTCCCTATTTCTTATTCCTAGTGAACCAGTTCCCTTTGGGACTATCGCTATTTTTTTTCTATCAACAAAATTTCCCCTTCATTCCTTTTTTCTTGCCTTGTATTAACAACTAATTTAAAAGCAAAATCAATTATTATTTGCTAAGAAGTGTTAAAAAAAAATGCTTTCGAGCAATTCTTTATCTGTCCTGATGACTTCTATCTATCGCGTTTCTCAAGCATCGGAGGTACAGTGGTTTTTCTCCTCCCGTACTCTTTAAAACAAAGGAATGTCGATATCTCTCTCTTTGTGGGAATTGCTATAATTATTTATAACTCTTCAACTGCACATGATATTACAATTAGACCTACAGAATGTGCATTTCAAACTAAAGCTTTCAATAAACTCTGAAGTTTTAGTTGAACTTCTGCCAATTCTTTATCTGGTTTAGAACCAGTAACTATACCTGCACCAGCATAAAGTCTAGCATGGTCTCCATTTATTAAAGCTGACCTAATACCTACAGCAAATTCCCCATTTCCTTGATGATCTATCCAACCAATTGGTGCTGCATAAAGTGAGCGATCAAAAGTTTCAAAATTCTGTATTTGTTCTTGAGCAATATCTCTAGGAAATCCTGCCACTGCTGGTGTGGGATGAAGTTCTGCCAATATTTCTAAAAGATGAATATTTTGAGAAATTTCTGCTGTAATTGGTGTCCATAAATGTTGAATATTTGATAATTGTAGTAAATGTGGTTGAGATGAGTAATTGGGTTTTAATCCTAAATCTTGTAGACGTTTAATAATAAAATCTATGACAAATTGATGTTCTCGTAAATCTTTTTCACTAGATAATAAACTATTGGCTAGTTTGGCATCTTGACTGGGAGTTTTACCTCTAGGTGCGGAACCTGCTAAAGCATCTGCAATTAACTGATTATTCTTAATACTAATTAAGCGTTCTGGACTTGCACATATAAAATTTTGACCGTTGCCATTACTGGTAGAAATTACATAGCAGTCTGGATAAAAGAATCGCAAGTTATTTAAGGATTTGATTAAGTTAAAATTCGTTTGAGAATATATATCTATGGCGTGAGCTAAAACAATTTTTCTTAAAGAATTTGAGTTGATTAAGTCTAGAGCTGAAGCAACTGATTTTTTAAATTCTTGTAAATGATTGACGTTGATTTTCCGAAGTTTTTTATAAGGTTTAGTTAAAGTTGATAAATGAGTATTTTTGATCTGGGTTATTTGCTGGAATTTATCCCAAATTTTCTGGGAAATATTTTCAATGTTAATAGAGATGCTGATAACTGTATTAATTACAAGTATATTGTGGTTATTTGTCTGAGCTATTTGCCACTTTGGTAGAAATATTGTTGCTGAAGGAAAGTGAGGATTTATAGATAATTTTTGTTGGTAATTCCCATTTTGATGAAAGTTGTTGAGATTGGTTTGACTCTGTTTTTCAAAGAAAGTAAAACTACAAAAAAAGTGGGGACCTGCATAAGGTAAATGTGTCGCACCTATAGAAATTGTATTATTCAAACATGATTGAATAAAAGATTGAGCCTGCGCAAAACGATTCCCACTTTTCACAGTCAAGTGAGTAGCACCGTCAATAGCAGCGATAGCCAAGCTATTTTTGTAGAGATTTTTTTCTCCAATCCCTTGTTTTTCTAAATAAAAATGTAGTTGATGTGGTTCACAAATTTCTTGCAATATTGCTAGGGGATCTAGCGGTAATATTTCCAGAGAAATACTGACTATTTTTTTCTGCACCTTGTCTGTTAATGTCTGTTGACAATTGAACAGAAATTGATGCAGGTCTTGGCAGTTTTGAAACAGATTAACAGAAGTTGGTATTACAGACATGAAAATAAGAATAGCAAATTTTCACTGAATCAGAGAGAGTGATTGGTGGGGCTGTCCAATTCCGGACAGTGGCCAAAGTTATCCCCTAGCATTAATTAACATTAGACCTTTTTTCACATCCCTTTTGTGACGATAGGGGATAGGGGATTATTCAGGCAAGTCGAAAGCCTAAATCAAGTCAAATGTAAAGTAAAAATAAATTACGTTATTTTTTGTTAAGATTTTGGTCTTACTGGCAAATTAAAGTGGTAAGAGATTAGAAATTGTTGTTAATAAACAATATTTCTGGATAATATTTATCATTGTTTTTAGGGTTAGTATTGAGCTTTTTCTGGGGAATGCTATACAAACAGCTTTAAAGAGTTAAGCAATTACTAAGATTAGCTGATGACCAATAAATAGGTTTATGCCTCTCCTTTCAAGGGAATAAAAAAGAAATTTCATCTTTCAAGTCTCCGGCTTTCCTACGGAATGCTGCGCAAACAGCTAGAGGTACTGATAACTGATAACTAATAACTAATAACTGATATGACAGCTCAAGTAGTAAATAAGTCTGATAAAAAATTATGGTTAGCTGCCATTAAACCACCTATGTATACTGTAGCAATTATGCCGATATGGGTAGGAACAGCAATAGCTTTATGGGAAAAAAATGGGATTGATTGGTCTATTTTTTTAACCTTTATCACATCGGCAATTTTAATTTTAGCTTGGGAGAATATTAGTAATGATGTGTTTGACTCGGAAACAGGTATTGATAAAAATAAACACCATTCTTTGGTGAACCTGACTGGGAAGAAAGACTTGATTTTTTGGCTAGGTAATCTATGTTTATTTTTAGGTATTTTGGGAATTGTAATAATTAGCTGGTGGTTGCAAGATTTAACTGTAATTGGATTAATATTGCTGTGTTGTGTTTTAGGATATGTTTATCAAGGTCCTCCGTTTAGATTAGGGTATCAAGGTTTAGGAGAAATTCTCTGCTTTTTTGCTTTTGGTCCCTTGGCAATTTCTGCTGCTTACTATAGTCAAACTAAAGCTTGGTCAATCACCAGTTTAACTGCATCAATAATTATTGGAATTACTACGACTATTATTCTCTTTTGTTCCCACTTTCATCAGGTAGAAGATGACTTAGCAGCAGGAAAGCGATCGCCTATTGTGAGAATGGGAACTAAGGTAGGTTCTCAAGTATTAAATTGGTCTTGCGGGATTGTTTTTGTATTAATTTCTATTTGTGTAGGTTTACGATTTTTCCCAGTTTGGACTCTATTAAGTTTTGCTGGTTTGCCTTTTGCTATTTATTTATGTCGTCACGTTAGTAATCATCACGACCAACCAGAAAAAGTTAGTAACTGTAAATTTATTGCAGTTTATCTACATTTTTTTAGTGGGTTACTATTTGGCTTAGGATTTGTTCTGTAAATCTCAAAATAAGGGAATAGGGAATAGTTAAGAGTCAAGAGTCAAGAGTTTAGGGGAATTATAGAGAATATCCTCAAAATAATGGTTTCTTGATTCCTCTGCCTCGCGTTAAGCTGTTAAGCATTTAAACCACATATTTGTTATATACCTAGTTAAGAATACAATCCTTATTAATTATGAATTCAAATAAGGATTGCATTTTAAATGCGTTTTATCTTACCCGAAAATGCTGATTTTTTTAACTGTATTAACTAAAAAGCTGGTACTTTTTAAAGACCATTTAATTGCTCAAATTTGGTTTTTCTATAAAAAATATGTTATGATTTGTAAAGTACAAAAATATATAGTTTTAAAAAACGTTGTACTGCCAAATATAACAATTGATCAAAAGGAACATTAAAGCCATGGTTAATAAAATTCAAAAAAGTGAAAAAGAGTGGAAAGAACAACTCACACCAGAACAGTTTAATGTAACTAGAAAAAAGGGAACTGAAAGACCATTCACAGGGGAATATCATAACAATAAAGAAAAAGGAATATATAAATGTATTTGTTGTGGTACTGACCTATTTAGTTCAGAAGAAAAATATGATTCTGGCACAGGTTGGCCTAGTTATTGGACACCTATTAATCAAGAAAATATCAAGGAAGAAGCTGACTGGAGTTTATTTATGCGGAGAACAGAAATTCTCTGCAATAATTGTGATGCTCATCTAGGTCATGTTTTTCCTGATGGTCCGCCTCCAACAGGGTTGCGTTATTGTTTGAATTCTGCTGCGCTGAAGTTTGTTAAAGCTGAATAAATAATGGATAATTGATAATTAAAACTATCCTTAATTATTAATTATTCATTACCTCTGATTAAAACCGTACTTGATTCAATCAAGTACGGAAATGTTCTTAATGGATAATAAATAATGAATAGTGGATAATGAAAACTATCTCTAATTAAGCTACTAAGCATTTAAATTGCTTATTCTAACAATAACCAATTAAAGTTAGAGTTTTGTACAGTCAATATTTGCTTGTTTTGCTAAAAATTACAATACATCGTTTAAATAGTTATCAATTAGCAATTATTCATTATCCATTATATCAAATTACTTTTTTCATAATTATTGATTAATGTTTGATGAGAAAAATTACAAATTTAATTACTCTTTAACTGAAAAAAGGAATAAACAGGTTATTTTATTACTACATGGGTTTATGGGGAATAGTGATGATTTTATAGAAATTATTCCTCAGTTATCTGAAAAATTTTGTTGTCTAACAGTTGACTTACCTGGGCATGGAAAAACTAGAGTTTTTGGCAGTGAAGAATATTACAATATGCCAAATACTGCTAAAGCATTGATTGATTTATTAGATGATTTAAAGATTGAAAAATGTTATTTATTTGGGTATTCAATGGGTGGTAGATTGGCATTATATCTGGCGATAAATTGTCCGAATCGGTTTGAAAAAATAATATTAGAATCAGCATCTCCAGGGCTAAAGACTAAAGTAGAGCGATCGCTTCGTTATGAGTCAGATTTAAAATTAGCTGATAAGTTGGAAAATAGCAATTTTCAAAAGTTTTTATTTAACTGGTATAATCAACCATTGTTTGAATCTTTGAGACAACATGATAATTTTGAAAAGGTCAGAGGAAGGCGGTTGGAAAATAATCCATTGGATTTAGCAAAATCTCTCCAAAATTTGGGAATAGGTAATCAACCTTCACTTTGGGATAAATTATCAAATCATCAGATTCCTACATTATTAATGGTGGGAGAGTATGATGAGAAATTTCAATCTATTAACACTGAAATGGAAGAATTATGTCAGTTTGCTAAAGTGAAAATAATTCCTGAATCTGGTCATAATATTCACTGTGAAAATTCTAGAGAATGGGTTGAAAGTATAATAAATTTTTTGATAAAAGGAACAGAGAAGAAAGTATAAACCTATTCCGGCTCCATCAGTCTTGAAAGCTTTGTTTAATAGTAGGGCTATTTCATTCTAGAATCAAGTGACGATTGAGAGATTAGTTGATATAACCTTCAATCCTTAAAAAGCCATATTTTCGTTAATGTACAAAAAGTCAGAAATTAGAACCAAATAGCCCTGGTTTAATAGGTAGTTAGGAAGTAAGCAAAGATTACACCAATATTATTGGTTTGGTCAATAATATTAAAGGATTTTTTCCTCATTTATTTCTCTCTCTCACCTGCAAATCTCATCTTACTATTAATCCAAGAGGTAGGGTGGTGAGTTTTGTCAAAAAAAATATTCTCAAAAAATGCTCCAATACAAATCATGCACTACAAATTACAATTTTCACTCTACAAACGTAACTTCAAACAACCTCTCAAAACGAGTCATGGTATCTGGGATGTTAGAAAAGGAATTATTCTACAACTAACCAGTAAAACTGGAAAAATAGGTTTAGGTGAAATTGCACCTTTAAGTTGGTTTGGGTCGGAAACTTTGTCGGAAGCTTTAGATTTTTGTCACCAGTTGCCAAAAGAAATAACAAAAGAAACTATTTTTTCTATTCCCGATAATTTACCTAGTTGTAAATTTGGCTTTGAGTCAGCCTGGGAAAATTTTCAACAAGTACAAGTAGAGGAAAAGGAAGAATTGAGCAAGAATTTTTACAGTGCTTTATTGCCAGGAGGAGAAGCAGCTTTAGAAATTTGGCAGCAACTTTGGCAAGAGGGATATCGAACTTTCAAATGGAAAATTGGAGTTGATAAAATTAAAACAGAACTAGAAATATTTCAGCAGTTAGTTAAAGAACTGCCTACTGAAATAAATCTGAGATTAGATGCTAATGGTGGATTAATTTTTGAGGAGGCAAAGCAATGGTTAGAAATTTGCGAAAATCTCAAGATAATTGAATTTATTGAACAACCTTTATCTGTTGATAAATTTCCGGAAATGTTGGAATTAAGTAATTCCTACTCTACCTCTATTGCTTTAGATGAATCTGTTGCAAACCTCAGAAAAATGCAGCAATATTATCAACAGGGTTGGCGCGAAATATTTGTGATTAAACCTGCTATTTTTGGTTCGCGAAGAGAACTTCACAACTTTTGCAAAAATCATTCTATTGATGCAGTTTTTTCTTCAGTATTTGAAACAAATATTGGCAGAAAAGCAGGACTTAAACTTGCCACAGAATTACAACCAAACTTAATAAAAAATCGTGCTTTTGGTTTTGGGATCACCCAATTTTTTGATGAAAATAGAGAAAATTAAGTTAGAAGTAGAAAATAAATTTTCGATTCTCGTATCTGTCGGCGGGAGTCGAACCTTATCTATATATTTGTGGGAGATAGAATATTTTACTTACCTACTAATTTTTGCCGAGAAAATCTTCTCTGGTCTGAGAGAAAATTCTGGCAGAAGTAGAAATTTCGATTCTGGTATCTGTCGGCGGGAGTCGAA
>NZ_JBNHEQ010000011.1:5250-31595 GCF_050016015.1 Dapis hubbardiae BLCC-M172 | reverse complement strand
AAGTAGAAATTTCGATTCTGGTATCTGTCGGCGGGAGTCGAACCTTATCTATATAGTTGTGGCAGATGAAATATTTTGCTTACCTACTAATTTTTGTCGAGAAAATCTTCTCTGGTCTGAGATAAAATTCTGGCAGAAGTAGAAATTTCGATTCTGGTATCTGTCGGCGGGAGTCGAACCTTATCTATATAGTTGTGGCAGATGAAATATTTTGCTTACCTACTAATTTTTGCCGAGAAAATCTTCTCTGGTCTGAGATAAAATTCTGGCAGAAGTAGAAAATTTTTAGTCTATCTCTGGTTGAGGGAGTCGAACTTTATCTATATAGTTGTGGGAGATAAAATATTTTCCTTTTCAGCTAAATATTACCGACAAATCTTTCTCTGGTCTGAGAGAAAATTCTGGCAGAAGTAGAAATTTCGATTCTGATATCTGTCGGCGGGAGTCGAACCTTATCTATATATTTGTGGGAGATAGAATATTTTACTTACCTACTAATTTTTGCCGAGAAAATCTTCTCAGGACTAATTTATGAATCAAATTTTCAACTACCTAAAAAAATACCAACTTAAAAGAGATAGCAATTTCTTTACCTCCACTAACTTTTCTGATGTTGTGGAGAAAAAATTTGCCGAATTAATAAAAATAGCAAATCCAGAAACTCCAACCAAAGTATTAATATCAGAACCAAAACCAACAGAATTTATTGCCAGTTTTATTGCTGCTGTTGCTGCTGGTTGTCAAGTATTTTTATGTAACCCTAACTGGGGAAAACTAGAATGGGAACAAGTTTTAAAATTAGTACAACCAGACATAATTTTCGGAAATCTAGTTAACTATAAATTTCTAGGAGATAGTTTAGAGAAAACATCTAGGTTGCCTAGAGATAACTCCTCTAAAAAAACTCTGTCTAATAAACAAAATTTAATTATGATTCCTACTGGTGGTTCATCTGGAAAAATTAAATTTGCTATTCATACATGGGAAACTTTAATCTCATCGGTGACAGGTTTCCAAGAATATTTCCAAGTAGAACAAATTAATTCTTTTTGTGTTTTACCTCTATATCATGTCAGTGGTTTAATGCAGTTTATGCGCTCCTTTACTACTGGGGGAAATTTAATAATTTTGCCATCCTATAAAGAGATTTTTGACAAAACTGAATGGAATATTAATCCCAATGAAAAATTCATTTCCCTAGTTCCAACCCAGTTACAAAATTTGCTACAAAATGTAGACATAGCTAACTGGTTATCAAATTTTCAGACAGTGCTTTTAGGTGGTTCCGCAGCTTGGGAAGAATTATTTGATGCAGCAAGAAAATATCAGATTAAATTAGCTCCAACTTATGGAATGACAGAAACTGCTTCTCAAGTTGCGACTCTTAAACCAGAAGATTTTTTCGCAGGAAATAATAGTAATGGTCAAGTATTACCTCACGCTAAAATTATTGTTCAAAGTGAAAGTGGAGAAATATTAGGTCAGAATCAAATTGGTAATATTAATATTCAAGCTAATTCTTTGATGTTAGGGTATTATCCTAATATATTTAATAATTTTGAAAGTTTGGCAACGGATGATTTAGGATTTTTTGATAGTCAAGGTTATTTAAAAATAGTAGGTCGTAGCAGTCAAAAAATTATTACTGGTGGAGAAAATGTTTTTCCGGCAGAAGTGGAAGCTGCTATTTTAGCAACTGGTTTAGTTACTGATGTTTGTGTAATTGGTTTGCCTGATAAATATTGGGGTGAAGTTGTTACTGCTGTTTATTTTGGTAATAATTTTGAAGTTTCTAAGGAAAAGTTGTTGTCTGCTATTGATGGAAAGTTGAGCAAATTTAAACAACCTAAATATTGGGTGAGAGTGGAAAGTTTACCTCGTAATTCTCAAGGAAAAATTAATCGGGAATTGTTGAAGGAAATTGCTATTCAAAGAATTATAGCGCTACGCGCTAGGGAATAGGGAATAGGGAATAGGGAATAGTAAATTGTCAAAGGGTTTACGGTGCTGAAATGCTCCGCAAACAGGATTTAGAAATGTCCTAACCTCAATGTGTAGCCCTATAAAGATTAGGTTTAAATACTGTGAATTTCTCATAAGCATTCAGTCTTAAGTGTAGGGAAAGAGTAAGGATAATGGATAATTAGAGATAGTTGTCATTATCAATTATCCATTATTCACTCTATTCCTAGCATCTAAAAATTTTAATTGTTGATACAACATCTCAATTTTTGGTAACTTCACACCAGCTTCCCTCGCCATTCGTAAAGGGTTGCCAATAATACCTTCTATTTCTAAAGGTCGTCGTCTCTCATAGTCAATTTTCATGCTAGTTAAATAAGGTTGTAATTTGTCAGTATGGTCTAACATTTTTTGAATATGACTATCTGGAATTTGACGCTGACAACTTTTTGCACTCTCTAAAACTTCCTGCATTATTTCTGTTACTAAATTTCTCGTATTAGCATCTCCCATAATTTCGTCAGTTCGAGCATCTAAAATTACTGACAAGCTGTTATAAGGAATATTCCAAACTAATTTTTTCCATCTTTCTAGTAGTAAATCTTCAGTAAGATTAACCGGAACTCCTGCATTTTCAAAATCCTGATTAATCTCGCGCATTTTATTAGTAATTTCAGCAATTTGATAATTTATGGCATATCTTCCGATTCTAATGAAACCATAATCTATATGATGAATATAACCAAAACTTACTTTATTAGAAGCCAGATTACATACTCCTCCAATTACTCTATCTTCCCCAATAATTTTAGCAATTTCTGGTTCTGCACCTAAGCCATTTTGTAAGAGTAAGACAACAGTATTTTCTTTTAATAAGGGTGGGAGAAATTTTGCTAATAAATGATTTTGCGTTGTTTTTAATCCTATGAGAATTACATCACATTTTGGCATTTTATTAGTATGGTTATAGGCGTTAACTTGAGGGAGATTAAAATCGCCATCTTTTGATTTGATAATTAAGCCATTTTCCAGAACGTGCTGATAATCACTGTGTAGTAAAAAATGAACTTCTAATCCTGCTTTTTGTAGTTTTGCACCGTAAAAACCTCCTAGTGCGCCACTACCAATTATGGCATAAGTATTCTTTGACATTTAATTTAATTTGATATGAAATTCGACTGTAGCAATATGAAATGATTCGTGAAAAAAACTGTAGGGGTTTAGTCATATTAATTCCACTTTTACTTGGGTTTGGAGACTAAACCCCTACGATAAAATATTATAATCCATGGGCAGGTTGCTATATTTTTTATTTTATAGTTTTCAGCATTTAGCTATCAGGTCAAATCAAAACTATTGGTTGTAAAGGATTTAAATTTTATTAATATCCTCAAAGTTTTTTGTAGTGCTGTAGTTAATCAAAAAGAAATAAGAATGAAAATGGAAAGTATAGTGCTATGTGCAAGTCAAAAGTTAAAAGTAATCTCTAACTGAATTTGAGAATTTATAAATTTCCTAACCTATTTGCGTAGTGCTATACATCAATAAATTTTTTATTTGTGAAAGTCTTGTGCTATTTTTAAATAGATGAAAGTTGGCTAGGAAATTATTATGACTAATACATTTCAACCTCTAGAATGTGATACTGATATTTTGATGATTGGGAAAGATACTTTTACTGTTGAAAGGTTTAAGGAGTTGGTAGTAGAAAAAGTTAGAAAATCCTTCAATGAACTTCCTATATTGCATAAGGCAGACCGCCGGACTTTTAACCAAAACATATATGGTTATAGTATGTTTCAGAGATTGAATCAGATGAATAATATTAATATACTTGACAATTCATCAGTAAGACTTAATCTCAAAAATATACAGTTGATTTCTCCACCTGAAGGTATAGAATGTAAGATTCTAAAATTAGGTAATTCTGAGTGGCAAATAGGTAAAGTAAGAATTCATATTATGTTCAGAAATGCTTCAGATGTAGGAGTTGTTAAATTATAATTCTGTTATGACGAACCTCCACAACCAGAATCACTATTAGATGATATTCGACAAAGAGAAGATTATCAACAACTTTTGAATAATCAATAAACCTATACCGTTTCACGAAAGTTAAAAGTTAAAAGTAATCTCTAACTGAGTTAAAGCATTTATAAATTTCCTAACCTATTTGCTTAGTGCTATACATCAATAAATTTTTGATTAGTGAAAGTCTTGTGTTATTTTTAATATACATGAAAGTTGGCTCGGATATTATGACTAAATACATTTGAAACTCTAGAATGTGATACTGATATTTTGATGATTGGGAAGGATACTTTTACTGTTGAAAGGTTTAAGGAGTTGGTAGTGGGAAAAACTATAAATTATCTCAATTACCGTGCAAATAGTAATAGTAGTAATACATCTTATCATCTTTACCAAAGTAAAATGATAATAATAGACTCTGTGGTATTTGACCTTAAAAAAATTGAATTAATTTTTCCTCCTGAAGGCAGAGAATGTAAGATTTTAAAACTAGGTACTTCTGAATGGCAAGCAGGTAAAATTAGAATTCATCTTAATGCTAAGGCAAAGTTTGAACAGCACATCATGGAGTTCACAAGTAGAAGTCATTAAATTAGAATTCTGTTATGATGAAATCCCACAACCAGAATCACCATTAGATGAGATTCGACAAAGAGAAGATTATCAACAACTTTTGAATAATCAATAAACTTATGGCGTTTAAAGTTTTGTGTTATTTTTAACTAGATGAAAGTTGGCTCTAATATTATGACTAATACATTTGAACCTCTAGAATGTGATACTGATATTTTTTTAATGATTGGGAAGGATACTTTTACTGTTGAATGGTTTAAGGAGTTAGCACAAACAAGACTTAGAGATAGATTATGGCAGCGATATGTATATAAAGACGCAAATTGTTCTCAGCAAATTGCCTCTTGGCTTTTTGAACAAAGACTAGAAATTATTGAAAATGAATTAGGAATTACCTTCGGAAATGTTAAGTTGATTTTTCCTATAGAAGGTATTAACTGCAAGATCTTAAAACTTGGTTCTAAAACTAGGAAACCTGGTAAGCTGAGAATTCAAGTTATGCTCAAAAATGCTAGTATTCAAACTATGGAATTTGAATTTTGTTATGACGAACCTCCACAACCAGAATCTCCATTAGATGATATTCGAGAAAGAGAAGATTACCAACAACTTTTAAATAATCAATAATCTTATAACTCCTCTATTATTCACTCTGAAAACTCAAAAAAATTTTCTAATCTATCAATCAAATTATTAGAGGAATATAACTAACTTGACTAATATAAAATTCTGGTCTGTTATGACTTTATCTATTCAAATTTTTCAATAATAGTCTTTTTACTATCCGCTTTAATATTTCTCCTAAAGCAAATCCTCCCGTCAATTCTACTTTCTTAGAATTGATATCTATAGCAGTATGAAATGATTCGTAAAAAAAACTGTAGAGGTTTAGTCTTCCAGACCGAAGCCAAAATCTTGGACACCAACCCTGACGATAAAATAAGTTCCTTGAATATTCTGAATAAAGGTAGAAATAACAGCAGCAAGTCAAAACAGAATTACAGCTACAATTACCCGAAAAATCAGATATTTCTTGTCAAATGCTGTAACTAAACCAACTACAAAAACCATTTGCTATCTAAACTTTTGCATTCTGTGAAGCTCCAAAAAATTCAGAGGGTTTTGCTCTTGCATTTCCCAAAAAATGATGATACCATTAAACTATTGGTAGTTACTCGCCTATACGCATGATTTTTTATTCAACCATGTTTGATCAATGATAGAACTCCGTTCCGCTTTGCTAACCATAAGAAACGTGCTTGCTCAGGTTGTAGAAACTAAAATAAATGTCAAAGATAGCAAATAGGTTCTATACAGGAAAAAGATTCAAAAATACTCCCCCTTATTCCTTCTTCCCTCTTCCTTCTGCCTTAAACTATGAACTTTCAAAACTCAATAACCATCGCCTCATTTCATCAGATAAATTTTGCCGACTTCTACTTTTAGGATAAATACAAACGTGCTTCGTATTAGCTCTCGCCACCCACTTTTCTCCCACCTCCTTTAAAAAGACTTGATAATAAATTTCAAACTCATCATCCCCCCAACTTTTAGGCATTAATTCAATAGTTAACTCATCCCCACAAAACATCGGACTACGAAAATCAACATCAGCATGAATAATTGGAATAGCAATTTCTGGATTACTAAAAAAAACCTTTAAATTAATGCCAAATGCTGCCAAAGATGCCTCATAAGCTTCATGGCAAATTGCTAAAACATTAGCAAAATAAACCACACCAGCAGCATCAGTATCCTGAAAATGAAGTATTCTTGTATAGTAAAAAGACATTAATAAAAATCAATCGAATAGTGAGGATAAAAAATATAGCGAATTTAATTTCAATTATACTAATTCCCATGCCTTCATGCTATACTCGGATAAAACTTTAGTTATTAAGTAATTAAACTAAGGTAATTAATTTTTTGTTAGAAAAGAGTAAATTTAGCATTAATTATTATTGTTTGTACGGACGCCCTGATGCAACGTCTCTACCTCTTTGTACGGACGCCCTGATGCAACGTCCCTACTTCAATCAAATGTAGAAAAGTTTTTGAGAAATAGTATTAGTTAGCGGGCAGGATGCCCGCACTAAATAAATTTGAACATTAATATTTCAACTTACCAGTTTCAGTAATAGCTACTGATACTCAATAAGGTTCAGATAAGACTAAAACTCACAAGGAATAGAAGAATCAGAGAATATCTTCAGATTACAGAAATACCAGAAAAAATCCCTCAATTAACTACAATTATCTATAGACTAATCTACCTTCCTTGTTCCTTATTCATTATTCAAAAAATTCTTAACTGAACTGTATTGACTGAATAACTGATAACTGAATTGCGCAGTTAGGATCATAGGAGGCTAAATGAATTGCGCAGTTACGACCATAGGAGGCTAACTGAAATTACCCCTTATTTTTAATCATCATTACATCAATAATCTTAGTAGCAACTGCTTCGGAAATTTCCAAAGTATTATACAATTCATTCAAAAGTTGTTCTTCCTCTTCAGCAAGGTCGCCATCTACTAAAACCAAATCTGTACTAACAGCAAAAACTGTTTCTCTTAACTCTTTAGGAAGTTTAACAACTGCAGCATCAAACAAAGGCTTAATTTCTTTATTCTTAATCATACCTAAGAGACGATCTAACATTTCTCTCTTGCTTTCTTCTGAATAATTACTAAACAGTTCCATCCGAGAGAAAATATTACTAATACCTTGTTTTTCACTCTCAGTAATAATACCATCAGCAGCTACAGAAATTAAAGCTATCGCTGCAAAAGCTTCAGCCGGTTCTAATTTAATATCAGTAGCTTGTATTGTTGTTGTTCCTTGATCAAAAAGACCCATTTTAGTTACCTCATTAGTATTTTTTTTACTGTTACTAGGTTCCGATTTTTAGGGAACCTTAAGTGTTAAGTTTTAGGAAATAGGTTATACATCTTAGGTTATAGATGAGAAAATTTTACTTAACACCTAATACCTATAAAATTGAGTTAAAAATTCCATCATTATTCGATAGAATCTAAAACTTATCACCTGCCACCTATCACCTTTTTGAATACTTCTCAAAAACTACTAAATCAGCTTTGAGAAAATCAACAAATTGTCGTGCCGTTCGCCCAGAACGACCATTATTTTTAGTCGCCCATTGTAAAGCTTGATAGTCTAAATCTTCAGGATTTAGATTGATTTTTTCTTGCTTTGCTAGATGTCTAACAATTGTTAAATAAGTATCTTGGTTAGCAGGTTCAAAAGTTAAAGTTAAACCAAAGCGATCACTAAAAGAAAGCTTTTCTTGAACTGTATCCCAATTATGAACTTCATCACTATCTTTTGGGCGAGGGCGATCGTTAAAGAATTCTCTTATTAAATGCCTTCTATTTGATGTAGCATATACTACCACATTTCCTGGTCTAGCAGTTAAATTACCTTCTAAAACGACTTTGAGAGCCTTAAAAGTATCATCATCTTCTTCAAAGGAAAGGTCATCGACAAAGATAATAAATTTTTGTGGAACATTGCGTAATTTTTCGAGAATCAATGGTAAATCTTTTAAATCTGATTTAGCCACTTGAACTAAACGAAGATTACGTTGACTATACTCATTTAATAAAGCTTTTACTAAGGAAGATTTACCCGAACCACGACTACCATAAAGTAGTATATTAAGTGCTGGATATCCTGCTAGGAGAAATTCTGTATTTTTGATTAAGGTATCTCGTTGGAATTCATATCCTACTAATTCTTTTAATTGTACTGGATCGGGATTAGTAATAGTTATTAGTTGACCTTTATGCCATTCAAAGGCAATTGATTGAGCGAATAAATCTGTGCCAAAATTACTATAGTGAGTGGCTAAGGTCTCAATAGCATCTTCCCAATTTTCTAAATTTCTTAACTTTTCATAGATAGGTTCTTTTTTTTCTGATTGTAGTTCCCAAGCAATAGGAATTTTTTCTAATTTAGCTATTATTTTTACCCACTGACTAATTGTTTTACTACTACACTGATAAAGATTTTGTAAAATTTGCAAATCATGTTTTGCTGCTGCGATTAAATTAGGAGAGAGACTGGTCAAGTTTTTTTGTTGAACTTGTTTACTAAAGGGATTATCATCCTGAAGAATCTGATAAATTAGATATTCTTGCCAAGAAATATTTTGACTAGCAATACTTCTAAACCAGTTACTATAAGCTCGAATACATTCTATTTTACTCCCATCATTTTTAGATAAAGATTCTAATAATTGGATAAAAGCTTCACCCACTGTTTTTTTGAGAACAGAATGATATAACAACAGAGATGCTATTTGCTGTTGCAAGTTTTGAATCTGGGCGATAACTTGGGCATCTAAACAAGACATAATTGATTAAATATTTAATAGACTAATTAGAGATTGAATGTATCAAGAAATATCAAAAGGGAACAGGTAACAGGGAACAAGAAAGAAGAAATCAAGAAAACTATTTTTCACTTAAAAATATAGGAATATATGTACCTTTACACCTCTGGTATTTACCAGATTTTAATCTTTTGAGGTCTTACCTCTTTTAGATTTTAGTCACTCTAAATATCTCTTAATACTTGTTTTACAAACAGTCTCTTAATCACATAATCACAGGCTATTTTTTTATACTAAATTTTTTTGAGTAAATAAATATGTAACTTATAGAGATAATTTTACTATTTATCGTTATAAACTACTGTTTTTTTACATTGACTTAAGGTATGCCTGAGAATAGGGAGATATCTCCAAAATTGTTGTAGTAATCCTAAAGCTGGTTGTGTCAAAAATTTATTGGAATTAGAGACCAAAGAATAGGAGTAATAATTTTAGACTTTTTATCTAATCTGTAACCAGTCAGCTAGTCTCTTACCGAATAATTTAATTAATAATTATTAATTAAATTATTCAGCTTTATTAGCATCCCCTTATCAAGGGAAAAAAAGTGCTAGGTTATTTCCTTATATTCAATCAAGAACCGTTTTAAGCAGAGGTAATTATCCATTAATGAAAGAGGAACTGTCTTATATAAAATCCGGTTATAAACTATATATTTATATCTATACTTAACTTCCCACATTCCCCAGACTTCCCATCCCCTTTACTGCCCAAACTATATAATAAGTATTCAACCGGATTTGATATTATTAGCTTGAGTGTCACCGACATCAAAATTCTCAATTATTGAACTGTTACCAGAGCCAGTATTCCCTCAAACCTAGAATTTTCTACCTTACCACTCTGGAAATTGCTATATATTCAAGCAATATTAAGTTTTAATAAATTGGCTAGCTATTGCCACAAATAAGCTGTATAAATTATTTTTAGTTTTGATAATTTAATGGGAATTTAATAATAATGAGTATAAATATAGCTATAATAGCAGCCCTTGCCTATGGTATCTTAGCCATTGTTGGAGGGATTATTGGATATACAAAAGTAGGCAGCAAAATATCCTTAATATCTGGTAGTATCAGCGGTTTGCTGCTAATTATTAGTGGAATTATTCAGCTAATAGGAATAAATTGGGGTTTAATATTTTCTATAGTTATTACAACTATTCTAGTAATTACATTTATTATCCGTTTAGTTAAAACCCGTAAAATGATGCCTGCGGGGTTAATGATTTTAACTGGTATTGCTGCTGTAGGTGTTATGGTGTATCAAATTAGTCTGAATAATTCAGCCACAATTTAAAAAGAAACAGGGAATATGGAAGAGGGAAAAAAGTAGAAACTTGCTCAATAGACAATAAGTTTTCTAGTTGAAAAAATTCCCTCCTACCCCTTGCTTGAAACAAATTTTTAACATATTAAAGAATCAGAATTTACTTGTGGCATTATCGGATTAATCAATCCATTAGCCGTACCAAAAAGATTAATTAGATTCTTACCATCAGTAATTAAAACACTCTGAAAACCAAACCCCTCCAACAACCTCGCCTGCATTTCTGGGCTAACTTGAGCGATCGCCCGAATTGTCTCAGCCCCCAAAGCATTGCTATATCATATATCAATTATCCATTATTAATTATTAATTCTTATCATCGTTCTTAAATTATATCAAAATCATTCCTGATTGCTATATCAATTATTCATTATCAATTAATAATTAATAATTATTAATCACTATCGTTGCCAAAGTTTAATAGTTCGGTCTTTACTACCACTAGCAATACTATTACCATCAGGACTAAAACTAACTGTATAAATTTCATCTGTATGTCCGATCAAAGTATTCAGTAATTCTCCTGTTTCTAAATTCCATATATTAATACTATTATCCTTACTACCACTAGCAATATACCGACCATCTCGACTAATATCAACCGAGACAACTTCAGCAGTATGACCAGAGAGAGTTTTGATTAACTTTCCTGTTTTTAAATCCCAAATTTTCACCGTAGTATCATAACTACCACTAACTATTTTTTCCCCATCAGGACTAATCTTAACAGACCTAATAACTCCTTGATGTCCAGTTAATGTATTAATTAATTCTCCCGTATCTAAATCTTCAATTTTGATAGTTTGGTCTGCACTACCACTAACCAATATTTTGCCATCAGAGCTAATAGCAATAGAATAAACTACATCTGAATGATCAGGGAAATTAAAAATTAAGAAACCCGTTTTTAAATCCCAAACTTTAACAGTTTTATCTCCACTAGAACTAGCAATTTTTTCATTATCAGGACTCATAGAAACTGACCAAATAGGTGCTCGATGTTCAAAAACCCGAAAAGGTTCTCCTGTTGCCAAATTCCAGACAATTATTCTCCAATCATAAGTACCTGCAACTAATTGAGTAGCATCACTATTAAAAGCAACAGACCAAATTGGAGAATTATCTCCAGGAAATGTATTAATAACTTTTCCTGTAGGTATTTCTAAAATTTTTACTGCTGTCTCTCTACTACCAGTAGCTAGCATTTTTCCATCTGGACTAAATGCAACAGTACCTACCGCAGCCGAATATTGAGATAAATCTTCTACTTGATAATTCTGCCAATTTTTACCTTGTTTACATTTTTGTAAAATATCCTGAGCTTCAGCAAAAATATTAGATTTTTCACTAATTAGAGTTGTTTTACTGATGCAATTTTCATAATTTCGCTCTGCATATAAATTTCTAAATAAATTTAATTGTGCTGCTTCTTTTTGTTTTTTTTCTAAAGCTTGCTGTTGCAGCATTTGATTATAATTTTGAAATTTAATATATCTATCAATAGCAAATATTACTGCAATAATAATAGCGATAAATCCTACAATTAACCACCAGTTAATAGAGAATTTTTGAAATTTATCAAGCAATATTTCTTTAAATTTTATAAGTAGAGATTTAGGCACTACTCTGTCTTCTATTAACTCTATATCCTCTTGAGTAAGTCCTAAAATTTGTTGTAGACGTTCTAACTCTTCACGAGTTTCATTACTAAAGGGATATTCTTGTTTAATTGCAGCTCGTAATGTTTGTTCGTATCTTTCTCCTTGCTCCTGATATTTACGGTAAGGATTTAATATTTCATCCTCAATTATTTCCGTTTCTTCTTTTGATAGTTCTAAACTTTCTCGTACTTCATCTAAAATTTCTCTCCCCACAATAGAAATATCTCCTCGATAGCTAGCCCGACGAACAACCTCTTGCCGATAAATTTGCCTCTTATCTATAGTTGGATTTCGTTTATTATTAATTTCTTTTAAATCCGCTATAACTTCTGCTACTGACTGATAACGTTCGCGATAATCATAGCGCACCATCTTATCTAAAATATCTGGTAGAGCTGTAGAACAATTTATTAGGTGTCGCCAAAATATTTCTCTTTTATTGCCATTTTCCTGATTTTTTAGTTTAGATAATTCACTACTAGGTAATCCTGTAATTGCCTGAATTCCCATCATTCCTACAGCATAAATGTCACTATTTAATTGTGGGTTATATTCAAATTGTTCAATTGGCATATATTCCATAGTACCAATCCTTGCTGTTTTATTTTGTTGAGCAATATTAATTTCTTTAACAGCTCCAAAATCAATTAAAACTAATTTATGGTCTGATTTTCTTCTAATTAAATTAGCGGGTTTAATATCTCGATGAATCACATTATTTTTATGCACAAATTCTAAAATTTCTAATACTTCTATGAGAATTCTACTTATTTGGATTTCAGATAGGGCTTTACCTGGCAATATTTCATTATCTAGAGACTGACCAGGAATAAAAGATTGAACTAAATAAAATTCTTGATTTTCTTCAAAGTAAGCAAGGAGTTTAGGAATTTGATTGTGTTGAGATAGCTTTTCTAATATTTTTGCTTCTTGTTGAAATCTACGGCGAATAATTTCGAGAAATCTTTGATCATAAGTATTTGGCTGTAAATGCTTAACAAAACATTGTGCTTCTCCAGGACGACGAATATCTTGGGCAAGATAAGTATGGCCAAATTCTCCTGATTCAATAATTTTAACAATTTTATAGCGTCCATCTAAAATATTTTCAATCATCATACTAGAGCCTTTTTTTAAATAGATTAAACCTTGCTCTTAAAGGCAAGGTTTTAATTAAGTAGTTGGGCGTAAATAAATTGACAACCTTAAGTTAGGTATGAGGTATGAGATTTGAGGATGAACTGTTCCCTGTTCCCGTATCTCTCCCAATTTTCTAATTAATTTTAGCAACCTATCTTATGGCATAAAACAATTTACTCACCTTTGACATCTAAGATTATTAAAATAGCAAAAAAATCAAGATGAAAAAAATCAGTAGTGTTTCTACAGAAAAGTTAAAATTTAAAAGTCAAAAGTATTAGATTGGTAAGGCTGTGAGTATTTTGTCAGTGGTAGATTATTTTAGCCAAGCTACAGTATATATATTTTAAAAATTATTTTCTCAAATAAAATAGTTTTAAGCCTTAATATTGCTTTATGAATATCCAAAAAGTGAAATTGTTAAAGTGTCTTGAATTAATCATTACTGGATGAAAGGTTTTAGGTAAGTATTGAGTAGTCAGTTATTAGCTATTAGCTTAAATATTTGATATTTATTAAAGGTATTAGGTAGTAGGTTTTAGGGAAAATAGTAATAATACCATTTCTCAAAAACTTTTCTGCATTTGATTGAAGTAGGGGAGTGGAGGAAGGTAGGGACGTTGCATAAGGGCGTCCGTACAAAAAAGAATAATTAATGCAAAAGATTGCTCAAACTAACAAAAAAGTAATTAAACTAAGGTAATTAATTAAGAACTGAAGTGTTATTCAAGTATAGCTTTAATGCATGAGAATTGGTATAAAATATTCATTTCAGCAATTAATAATGTTCATGAGACGAGGTGCGGTTTGCGCAGCATTCCGTAGGAATACAATACAATTAATAATTAATAATTACCCCTTCTAAATAATTAACAATTAACAATGTTCATGTGACGAGGTAACGTTTGCGCAGCATTCCGCAGGAATACAATTAATAATTATCACGGTGCTTAGGAGCAATATATCAACTATGTTCCTAGCCAGACCCTCTGAAATTATTAATTACAAGGGGAGGCTTTAAGGCATGAATTGTTGAATGAATAATGAATTGACTATCAACTCCTAATTATTAATTATTAACTATTAATTATTCATTATTCGGTAAGTATTTCCTGCGTAATGTTGCGCAAATATATGTCAGATTTTAACTTGCATCCTGGGTCATAAATGCAAACTTCAGCACTTATTATAATTACTAAGTATTATCTTGAAATTAGAAATTATTATTGATATATTTTAGATAATATTTACTATAAATAAAAGCTAATCAGTTAATATACAGCCCTTCCCATTATTATGAGGTACAAAATTTTAGGTTTGAGGGAAGAGATAACAGCGAACGGGAAATAGGGATAGAAAAGAAAGAAAAAAAACTGTACCTAATAACTTTGGGAATTGCTATATGTACCTCATAACTTCGGAAACTGTTGTAAGTGTTCTTATCTCAATTATCAAAAACTTTGCTATACTTATATTTGATATTTATAAATATTATTTATTGACGTGATATAAGTTTTTATTTGTTATTTTGATGGTTATTTTGGCATTTTCCAAGTGTAGCATTACTTTTGATAAATGCTATTAAACAAATCCTTACTTAATTATCAAAAAACTGTTTTGCTTACCCACAATTTCGTTTTTTCCATTCCGGAATACTCCGCAAATATGTTGCTTAGTCAAACGCTGCGTGACATGAATGCGTAGCATAGTAAAAATCAAGTAAAAATAATCTCAATCAAGAAAATTTCCTGATTTAAACACGGAAAGTTAGAAGTCTAAGAAACAGTTTATTAAATTAGAGTTAAATTCTGATTTAGGGTGGGTTTTGGTTATTGCCGATATGAAAATGCCGGAATATAAACTCTTTCTCATCCTATAAAAAAGCTGTCCGCTGTCATCCACCGGGATTGACTATTCTGACTGTCTTAATATTTGTTTGATTAACAGTCTCTAACAATAACCCTTAATAATTAATTCCGGGGAATTTGTTACTCCAGAACATAAATTTATTCTGGTAAAAAATGTAATATGGAAGTCTAAATAATCATTTAGGCCACCAAAAACAAAAGCCAAATTTCAGTAGTGCTATCATAGATAGAAAGATCGCTAAAATCAGGTATAGGGAGTTAAGTGGATGAGTCACGAAATAATAGCAATCAACAGACCTGTTAGACCAAAACAGTCAATTGAACCTAATTCTGCTAAGGAGACGCTGCGCGAAAAAACTGAGTCCAAACTAGAAAAACCTACTCCAGTAAAAAGCACCTCATTAAGAAGAGAAAGTACAAATCAACCGAATAAACCACAAAGACCTAGAAAACCAGGTAAACCAAAGTTAAAAGAATCTATTCAACAAGCGACTAATGCTAACGGAAAAGTTTTTAGTTCGGGAGATAAAATTTTAGTATCAGCACCGTGGAGTAGTGAGGTAGAAGCTGAAATTACAGGTTTTTATAAAAGTCCTGAAGGTTCAATTTGGGCAATTTTTCTGCCCCAAAAATCTCTACCTAACTGGAAATGGGAAAAAGGTTGCATCCGGGCAGAATTATTAAAAAAACCATAATTAAGCTAATATAGTAAGATGAAATTCAGGACCCTCGGCATCTACAAATCACAAGAAATATTTGCTAATTATTGTTGATTTTTTTCAATATATAATACAGCGCTTCCCGTTGTTATGAGGTACAAAATTTTAGTTTTGAGGGAACAGGGAATACGAAATAGGGAATTAGGGAATAGAAAAGAATAAAAACAACTTTACCTCATAGCTTCGGAAACTGCTGTAATTGGGAGGGCAGTCATTTCAGTTAACAGTAACTCCGGTTTTATGAGGAGGATTGAAATACTGAAGTTGATTTTTTTCATCCCCTATTCAAGCGGAGACTTGAGACTTTATTTATTAGATGAAATTTAACTGGAATTAGACTGAGTTATACCTCCCAAAAAAATATCAAATTAACCAATTTATCAAAGTGGTGAAAGTGCTAGTTTTGCTGAAGTTAATTCTTGATAAAATTGGAAAACAAAATTTTCTTGTTGCTTAGTTTCGATTGTATATTGTCGGGTTTCTCTAACTGTAGCGATCGCCTCAACTGCTGAATAACCTAAAGTTACTAAACAACAAGCGGCAACTGTTCCGGTACGTCCTAATCCAGCTTTACAATGAATTACTACTGTTTGTCCTTCTGTTACTACTTTCAGAATATTATTAATCAGATTAATAAAGTCATCTATTGAGGTAGGAATACTTCGATCTTTAATGGGAAATCTTATACTTTTTATTCCTTGTGCTTCTGCTACTTTTCCCAGGTTAGAAATTTGTATTTCTTCTAATTCATGTTCTTCTAGAAGTGTTATTAATATATCTGTCTCATAGTCTAAACGTAGTCGTAATAAGTCTTTATTCAAATCTCGATCCCAATCTAAGTGCATCCCAAAATTTTTCTTACCTGGAGCCAAGGTTATACCAATTGTACCCTTTAATTTTACTACTTCTGGTGTTAAGAAATCGACATTAATGGGGTCATTGTCAGAATTTTTGAGTTGTTTAATCATCTCTACATTAGCTACAAATAAGGATACTATTAATATTTATGCCTTTGTTTTAGCAGAGGAATTTTGAATAGTCAATATATATATGGGAATATATTTCAGGCGATCGCTCCCCAGGTTGAGATTTACCGAAAAATTAAGGTTTAAAGCCTCTCCTTTCTAAGGAGAAAAAAATTCATCTGAAGTAATTCTCTTCTTTTTAAGAAGAGGTAATTATTAATTGTTAATTGTTAATCATTGAAATAACTTACAAATAATTTATAGATAACTTCAATTTTTATTATTCATAATTTTGATATGGGAGTCATATTTGAGTTTTGGAGAAAATATCCTGAAAAAAAGAGAGAGCTAACAAAAATAAAATTTTGAGACTGTTTATCTATTTTGGAATTTTTTACTATAGTTAAAATTAAAATTTTAAATCTGATAAATTTTACAAGTCATATAATTTTTTAAACCAGTTAATAAATATTTGAGCTTGGGGATGTTTGGGATTTAAAATTTCTTCCTTAACAGCATTATGTAATTGGCGACCCGGAGGATTTTGCCAAGCTAACCATGTATGAATATTCGCTTTATAAATATGATTTCCTATAAATGGCGCACCTAAATTTTTAGCTTCTATAACAGTTGTTTTTGCATAGTTCCAAATAGGTTCATTTTCGTCAGGAATCATATAAGTCAAAAAAGTTTCTAACATTCCACAAGTTTTGTTATCTGGCATCATCCAAACTCCAAACTTAACACCAGAATTAGTGTTATGAATTAAACCTGTTTCTGGTAAATTTTTAGGAAAATCACCAATACTTGAACAAGCATTTCTAATACTTTGCCATGTATCTTTTGGCTTATCATCTGCATCAACTATTAAACCTAATGCAGAAAGTCCAGATTCTTGTAATTCGGTAGAAATTCCATCTTTATCTAGTAGTTCTGTTTTTGAACCACATACCTCAATAAAGACAATAGCTTCTTCTTGACTTTCACCCCAACGAACACCATTAGCTTCTATCAAATATGGAATAACTCTTTTATCCTCAGCACCCTCCACCAAAAGTTTATTTTTAGGAGGTAATTTTCTTCCTTTTCTTACCATTACTACCGCACCTCTATTTCACGTTTTGCAGCAATAACAATTTGAGGTTCAGTAAAAACTACAGAGCTATTTTTATCAGTTTCTATTCTGTGAATTGTAATTTCTTCACCTTCTAAATCTTCACTTTTAATCACATCCGCCAGACTACTCCAACAGTCACTATTATGAGTAGTAGCAAATACTTGAACATCTAATTTTTTCGCGGTTTTCCAAATAAGTTTCCACATATCAGACATTGTAGAAAAATGTAAACCAGTATCAATTTCATCCACAAGTAATACTCCACCTTGAGCAGAAACAAGAGCGATCGCTAATGCTAAAATTCGCCATATCCCTTCTCCCATACTACCAATAGGTATAGGTTTTTCTTGGTCAGAAACTTTTACTATAAATCCACTTCTTCCTCTAACAATTCTAATATTAGAACCGTATTTTTCAGGACCTATTGAAGCAATACGTTCAATTTTAGGTTCAATAATTTGTAATGCTTCTAGGGTCAATATTTCCTCTGGTGTTAAAACAATTTCATCAAATAATTGAGTTATCTCATCAATATCCAAAGATAAAGGTGTAATAAATTGAGATTTTATAACTGCCTTTGTAGTTATTCTAGATGACCTTGGAATACGAATGTCTATACCTCCATCAGGTGATAATCTGCGTCTTATACTAACTTCTTCTTTTTTCCAATCAAGGTCAAAAAAAATATCTTCTAATTGATATAGTTCAACACTAATTTCTTCTGAATTATCAAATTCAGAACTAAATCCTTCTGAAGAATCTAATAAATTTTTTTGTTCATACAATTCATTCGGTGAATCTACTTGTATTGAACCAACTAAACTTTCCTGATATTTATCATTAGTTCCTACTAGAGAAAATTCGCTTCCTAATGAAATTTCACGCCCATAAAAAAGGTGACGAATATCTAACTGTCTAGAGCCTTCCTTTAATAAAAATTCACCTCGATAAGACATTATTTTATGCAATGTTTCTGGTTGATACACAGAATATAAAAGTTGAATTGCCTCTAAAATAGAGGTTTTCCCACTATTATTCATTCCCACCAACAAATTCACTCTGCTAAGTTGTTGAAGTTCAAAAGATTGGAAGCAACGAAAATTATTTATAGTTAACGATTTCAACATAATTTATTTCCTGTGGATATCTATTTAAAAATACAAAAATTAATTTTAATATAGAATCCAGTTTAACAATAGAATCTGGTTTAACAGTCGTCATTACGAAAAACTTTGGCACAGAATGTACAATGAATTTTGCATAAACACTTATCAGAACAAATTTGTCAATGAGTATAATTATCTAAGCACCAACACCTGTTCAAAATTAGTTTTTTTGAGATTTATTCATCCGTAGAAAAGGTATAAATTTTTGCACCCTATATTAACCAAAAATAGAAGGTTGTAGCTTTTTATAGGGAAAATTTCTTATTTTTAAACACAAAATTAGCACAATAAGCTATGTATCCATATGATACCAAATCGCTGAAATAACGCAAGTACGTGAAATATTTTGTAACAATTAGCCGAAATCAGAGATTTTTTGATAAGCATAAAAAATAATAATAGTTGATTATATTTTTTTTACTTATACTTTTGCGGTCTTGCAGGAAACTGTTTTTTAATTTTGGTCATAGAAGAAGGCGATCGCAACTTCTGTAGGAAAGTGAAGATTTTAAATAGGGTTTGCTGAATAATTAGGGTTTGCTGAATAAGTCTTATGAGTAAGGGTAGGAGACAGGAGACAGGAGGAATGGGTATGGGAGCGAGAAGGCAGGAGGAAGAATTATCCCTTGATTTTTCAGCCAATAGTCAACCCAAAATCCTAAGCCGTCCAAGATCATGGCTTTCATTACTTGCCCTGGGGTTAGAGTTTCTTTAATTTTTATTCCCACTATATTTATTCACTTCTTCTACCAATTCCCGGAACATCTACTATTCCTAAATGGTCTATATCTAAGATAGATAGAGCTTATGAGCGACTCTTTCTAATGTTTCTTTTTCTTTATTTGATTTTTATTCCCACTATTTTATTCACTTCTTCTACCAATTTCCGGAACATCTACTATTCCTAAATGGTCTATATCTAGGATAGATAGAACTTATGAGCGACTCTTTCATACTGTTTCTTTTTCTTGATCTGACGCTTATTTTTATACAAATAAATAGCCTAAAATCATTACTAGATAATCGTTTCACGTTTTATGATTAACAAAATTCATAATTATGAATTTTGCTTCAATATCTGCGGAATGTGGGTTTTATTAATGCAACTTGCCTATTTTCCAGACCCTGTACTCCTCACCTTCCCCACACTCCCCACCCTCTCCTACATACAAGCTATTGTAAAAAACCTACCTCTGTGAAGAAGAAATACTCCCCGACTCCCCGACTCCCCGACTCCCCGACTCCCTCACTTCCTCAGCCTCCGCAAATCTAAAGTCAACGGATACTCCGAACTCAAACGCAACGACGACAACTCAACTTCCCCAGAAGAATGCCCCATCCCCATAAACCGCTCCACCATCCGCGACTCCGCCTCCCGATGATTCACCGGAAACTGCTGATAAACCTTCCCATTGGGAGGACTCACATAATAACTACATCCACCAATACTTCGCCCTACCGCACTATCCACAATTTCAAACACCAACGGACTATGACATTCGATCGCCGGATGTAACAAACTTCCATACTTCCGCGCTCTATACCTTACCCCCCCTACATACTCACCTGTCACACCCGTAGAGTGCAAAGGTACCTGACGACCATTACACAAAACTAAATACCGCGAACCCAAACTATCCTGATTCGGTGAATCTCCTATCGCACCCCGCAACATTACCTGTAACCTTTCCATCGAATCATCGACATAACGCGCTGTTCCTCCACCAGTCGTTTCCTCTCCCAAAACGTGCCAAGGTTCAATTGCATAACGTAACTCCAATTCCAACCCTTCCCGCATTATTTCCCCAACTATAGGAAAACGAAATTCAAAAAACGGCGCAAACCAGTCAAATTCAAATCCAAAACCTGCCGACTGTAAATCTCCAATTACCTTTTGTAAATCCTCACCTATATAATGAGGCAGAAAAAAGCGGTCGTGCAACATAGTACCCCACCGAATCAAATCTCTCTGATAAGGTTTTTCCCAAAACCACGCGACCAAACTCCGAATTAACAACATTTGTAATAAACTCATTCTAGGATGGGGAGGCATGGCAAACCCACGAAATTCCAATAACCCAAACCGACGGCGCAGATTTTCCACTGGAAATAATTTATCAATACAAAATTCGGTGCGGTGAGTATTTCCCGTGACATCTACTAATAAATTTCTCAACAAACGGTCTATTAATTCTGGCGGAACTTCCTTTCTCGGTTGTAACTCCTGAAAGGCAATTTCCAAGTCATACAAACTTTCATGTCGCGCCTCATCTATTCGGGGTGCCTGACTTGTCGGACCGACAAATAAACCAGAAAATAAATAAGATAAACTGGGATGGTGTTGCCAATATGTAATTAGACTCCGCAATAAATCTGGTCGTCTTAATAGAGGACTTTCCCAGACATTTTTTCCACCAATAGTAATATGTGCCCCTCCACCTGTACTTATCGGGCGACCATCTAACTGATATTTCTCAGTTCCCAACCGACACAAACGCGCCTCTTCATATAAATTTGTCGTAATCTCCAGCAACTCATCCCAATTTTCTGCCGGATGAATATTTACTTCTATCACGCCTGGGTCTGGGGTAATTTGAAATCCATCTATTCCTGCATTGCCAGGAGGAGTGTAACCTTCAACTATTACAGGAATTTTTAGTTCCTTTGCCGTATTTTCAATCGCTGCAATTAAATCCAAATAACTTCTAGCAGAAGTCATAGGTGGAATAAAAATATGTACTTTTCCCTGTCGCGCTTCTGTAGATAATGCCACCCGAATCGAATTTTCAGGAGCTTCGAAAAATGTTGCACTTGGAGTTGTAGGAGGATAGTTAATATCAACCGTTGCTTCAGGTTCCAAATTTTCTGCCCAAGAAATTGAACTAAGTGGCAAACGAAACCCCAACGGTGAGTTGCCAGGAAGCAAATATAATTTACCTTCTGGTAATTGCCAATAACAACTACTCCAATGCAGATTTTCATTTTTCAACACTGACAAAATAGGTAAAACATAACCCCCAGGAGTTTCAGTTTCCCCCTCATAAGCAGGAATAATGCAACTTGACTTAATCCCCAACTGTTGCGCAATAGTTTCTATGAAAATTTTCGCTTCCTTCCTAGTATGACCATAATTCTTGTTATCCTCTGCAATAAAAGAGCGATCGCCCCAAATAGGAAGCCCATCTTTACGCCAATAACATCCTAATGCCCACCTTGGCAAAGCTTCACCCGGATACCATTTACCCAAACCATAATGTAATAATCCCCCATTCTTAGCAAATCTTTTTTCCAGACGGTCTAACAATTCTCCTGCAAGTCGGCGTTTTTCATCTCCCAAAGCTTCTACTCGCCATTGGGAAGATTCAAAATCATCAATAGAAATAAAGGTAGGTTCTCCTCCCATCGTTAACCCTAAACCCAAACGTCTTAGTTTTGCCTCAACTTCCCGACCGAGGTTATCAATTTTTTGCCATTCCTCTTCACTGTAAGGTTTAGTAGGTCTAGGTTTTTCTTGATAACGAGAAACCTTGACCGAAAATTCTAAGTTAGACCCGCAGGGTTCAGTTGTACCTTTAACTGGATTTGCTGAAGTAGGTTCTGGAGTACAGACCAAGGGGATATGACCTTCTGCTGCCAAGAAACCAGAAGTGGGGTCTAGACCTATCCAACCCGCTCCCGGCAAATAAACTTCGGCCCAAGCGTGTAAGTCTCCATGGTCCGATTCTGGAGTAGGGGAATTGTCAAGGGGTGGAATATCTTCTTTAAGTTGAATTAAATATCCAGAAACAAATCGAGCTGCTAAACCATAATGACGCAAAATTTGTACTAATAACCAAGCTGTATCTCGACAGGAACCAATTTTTTTATTGAGAGTTTCTTCGCAATTTTGAATTCCTGGTTCTAGTCTTATTTCATAATTAATATCTTGGGAAAGTTGTTGATTAATAGAATTGATAAAATTAGTAGTATAGCTGTCTTTTTGTCTATTTTTATTGATCCATTCCTGTAGTAAATCTCCAGATTCGGTGATTTCTAAAAAGGGAGTTAGTTGTTTATTTGACGAATTTTCATAATCAAAAGGATATTTCTCTGCATAACTTTCCAGGAGAAAATCAAAAGGATTTATTGGTTGAAGTTCAGCAATTATATCAACTTCTATTTTGAGTTTATCTGTTTTCTGAAGAAAGTTAATTTTGCTAATAAAATTACCGTAAAGGTCTTGTTGCCAAGTAATTTGATGTTCTTGAGGTTCAACTTTTAATGAATACCTTTGAATTGGAGTACGGCAATGAGGAGAAGGACGCAATCCTAACTGATGAGGTCCGAGAATAATAGAGCGGTCAAAATTGTAAATAAGTTGATGATTGAGACTGACTTTTATTGACATTATTAATTTTAGTGTGAAAGAGCAAGTAGGTAATTTTTGAGACTTTTTTTATCCTAGAGATAGTCTTATTTAAAGCGATGTATAGAGAAACACAAAAATAAAAATTAGATAGTTATGGTTAATAATTGTACTAAATTTTAGATATTTAATAATTCTTTATTTACGAGTAGGGTGACAGATAATAGATGGCTTTAATTTGATGAATAATACCAAATAAAAAAAAGGCTGTTACATCTTAATTTGTGATTTATTCCTACAAGAAAATAATTATAAATCCAATATTTTCTAAAAATAAAACCTTTTTTCCTCTTTAAATCCCACCTTTAAGGGGGGTATTATGTTTTTATTTGCCTGTTGCCTGTTGCCTATTTCGTAGCTGTAACAATATTTTTGGAAAATGGTATAAAGGGTTAATTTTATGTTGATTTTGATTAAATTTAAGTCTAAGAGCTTTGGCAAAAGGTCTAATCAGATTAGCCTAAATTAAATCAAACAATTATTCTATCAAGTTTCGGCGTAGAAGTAAGATTTTTTGGTGTATTATTTATATTTTGATAGACAGGGTATTGTACTATAAATAGGAAAATATAGTTGACTGGAATTTATGATAATTTCTAATTGTGAGAGAAAGATTTCCCCCAAAATCTTGATGAATGAAATAACTCAAAATTGACGACTTTGATTTAGGCTGAGTAGTGAAGAGATTGGTTATTTATTAATGCAATTGTATAGATAAATAACTACTACTCTAATTACTTTCATGGAAGGAAATTATGAAATCTGCTAAATTTTCTGATGCTGCTACAGATAGTATAATAAGGTTAGCTGCTCTGGCTGCTGTTGTAGATGGTGAAGCTAGTGATAAAGAAAAAAATTTAATTGTTGAAGAAGCGTCTCACCTGCTCAGAACTTCCCATGACAACGTAAGATTAGTTCTTGACATCTGGCTCAACAAATATCAAAATGACGGTGCTGGAAACAGTCCTGCAATAGCCCTTAATTTTGCTATGACTGAATTGCAGGCTTTAAATCCCTCTGAAAAGCATTTAGCTTTTCACATTTGCCAAGAAGTAATTAACATAGAGAAAACAGTAATAAAGTCTGAACTGCCCTTTATGTTACAATTACATAAACTAATATATTCTTAATTATTACAATCATTCATTTACAACTTTTCAACTAACAACTAATTAATATTATTATCCCTCCCAAATTAACATGATTGTGGGGGCTTTTTTTTGGGTATAAAACTTCACATTATACGATTTTTCTTAATTGCTGATAGACAGAATAGTTCAATTACATCAGAAATTATGTATATTCTGAATGACATATAATTTTACTACAAATAGGAAAATTTAGTTGACCATAATTTAGGATAATTTTTAATTATCAGAGAGAGATTTTCTGCAAAATATTGATACATGAAATAACTTAAAATTGACGAATATTGTTAGATTTAGTGGGGGATGTTTTTGATAATTCACGTTTGAAGATGAAATAATTTTCTCACCTGGTTTATTAGTAGAGTTTATGTTGGGTTGCGCTAGGGTTTAACCTAATCTACAGTCTACCATCTAAGAAATAATTAATCTCAAAGGTTGTCTAAATGTCAGATAATACTTTATTTAATCCGCCTGCTTTTTCACTAGCCCCAATCACAATCAAATAATCATTTTCATTGAACTTATATTCAGAGGGAGGATTAGAAATTACATTTCCTTCTTCTCCTCTTTGAATTGCAATTATAATCGTTTGATATGTTTGTTTCATCCGTACAAAAACATCAATAAAACTCAACCCTACCTCTGATTTAGGTAGTTGAACTTTATAAAGTTGACTTCCATATTCATAACTTAAGATATCAGAAATAGCTTCACTAATGCCATGATTAATAGCTGCTTTAGAGATTAACCGACTACTTAATTGACTTGTGACAATAATTTCATCTGCATTAGCTCGTCTACAAGTAGGCACATAGGATTTATCGACTAACTCAACAATCGTATAAGAACTTCTATTAATACTTTCAACTGTTAGAGTTGCTAAAATTACTTTTGCATCTCAATTTTTGTAATCTAACTTATCATCTCCTAAAATAATAACAGTCTTTGCTTCTTTTAAGTTAGCTCGATTTAAAGTATCATCTGAAACTTGACCTCTCACAAAAAATAAATGTCGATCTTCTAGAGGTTTGTGTTCAATATCGGCAATTAAAACAATAGGTTTTTCCTGAATTTTTGGGTCAATTCGTAATTCTTTAATAATCGTTTCGGCGCGGTAATTCCATTCACAAATAATAATATGGTTCTCAAATTGATAAGAGTTCATACCTAAATCATCCTTAATTTTTTTATCGATTAAAATACTAGCTAACGTAGCACTAAAAACACCAAGAATTGCAATCCCAATAATCATATCAATTATTGTAATTAGGCGACCTATTGTTGTAACTGGAGTAATATCACCATAACCGACTGTGGTTAGAGTGACAATTGTCCACCATAGACTATCAATTAAAGAAATATTAGGTTCTACTAGATAAATTCCGACTGTACTCAAGCTAACAATAGCGACAATCAGAGTAACTAAACGAATAAAGTTTTCTTTCTCTAAAAAAATCCATATTCTTTGAAGTTTCAGATACAGCTGAAAAAGCCATAACTTGAGTTTATTTTTAGATTTTTTTTTACTTTTCATACTTTGTTTATTGTTCATAGTATTAAATATTCTGGTGGGGAATATTTTTTTAGGTTGGGTTTAGCTGACTCAACCCAACAGATATAGCACTAGAATTTTTGCTGAGAAAATCTTCTCCAGGGATGTTTTTAATAATTCAGTTAGCAGATGAAAAAATTTTCTCACCTGCTTTATTAGTACAGTTTATGTGGAGTTACCCCTGACTTGCTAACCGACAATTTTCCTTCTTTCCCCACAGATTAAATATTCTGGTGGTAGATATTTTTTTAGGTTGGGTTTAGCTGACTCAACCCAACAGATATAGCACTAGAAT
>NZ_JBNHEQ010000011.1:0-5150 GCF_050016015.1 Dapis hubbardiae BLCC-M172 | reverse complement strand
AAATTTTCTCACCTGCTTTATTAGTACAGTTTATGTGGAGTTACCCCTGACTTGCCAACCGACAATTTTCCTTCTTTCCCCACAGACTAAATATTCTGGTGGGGAATATTTTGTAGGTTGGGTTTAGCTGACTCAACCCAACAGATATAATACCATTTCTCAAAAACTTTATCTATTTCAGAGTAGAGGAGTGACAGACCATTCAATAATTAATAATTAATAATTATTAATTACATCTTCTGTAATAGAAGGATTGATAGAAAGGAATTTTTTTTATCTTTAGATAGAATGATTTATCCCTTAAATTTTCGGTAAAAACAAGAATAATTAATGCAAAATCGTTCTCAAACTAACAAAAAAGTAATTACCTTAGTTTAATTACTTAATAACTGAAGTGTTATCCAAGTATAGCGTTAATGCATAGTAATTGGTATAACACTATAATTGTGCCTGAGAAAATCTTCTTCAGCTATGTTTTTGATAATTCTACTTCAAGGGAAAAAAATTTCCTAATATTAAGCAACATTAATTAATCATAATAAATATAGTTTCTGTTGGGTTGAGCGCCAGCCTAACCCAACCTACAGTCTTACTAAAATTTACTTCTTACTTCATTCCTTCTTCCTTCTTACTTCTTCCTTTTTTCTTCTTCCTTCCCACCTCAATCAATTAAAATATCTTCGTGAGATTCCTGACAATCATATAACCAATTCAAATCAGGCATTTCATCAAGAGCTTCCTTAAGAGAAACCTCCCATAACTTCCTAACCTTAGCCAAATAGGGGTCGCCCAAACGCATTTGTAACCGATGCCGAACTTTCAAACTATCCTTTTCATACATCACCAAATTAATCGGCGGTCCTACAGAAAGATTAGATTTCATAGTAGAATCAATAGAAACTAAAGCACATTTAGCAGCAGCCTCCAAAGAAGTATAAAAACTCAAAGCACGATCTAAAATTGGTTTCCCATATTTAGTTTCACCTATTTGTAAAAAAGGCGTTTCCTTAGTAGCAGAAATACAATTTCCTTGAGGATAAATCAAAAATAATTCCGGGTCTTGCCCTTTAATTTGACCTCCTAATAAAATACTGCATCCTGTATCAATTCTGTCCTGTTGTAACCAAGAGCGGTCTTGCTCTAAAATTTGTCGAATTTTTCCCCCAATGTAGCGAGCAATTTCATAGAGGGTAGATAAAGTATGAAGATTAGTACCCTCAGAAATTTTTAAATCCTTTTTAAGTTCATTAATGACTCCCTGAGTAATTGATAAGTTCCCAGAAGTGCTAACCAGAATGACCCGCTCTCCAGTTAAAGAAAAATCAAACAACTTCAGATAAGTCGAAATATAATCTACTCCCGCATTAGTACGAGAGTCAGAGGCCATCACAATACCAGATTCAGTAATAATACCAAGACAATAAGTCATTTCAGTTATCAGTTAGCCTCCTGCGGAGGAACTACGTTAACAGTTATCAGTTATCAGTACCTCAATGGAATAGAGAGGTTTGAAACACTTTTTATCCCCTTAAAAGGGCAGAGCTGTTTCAAAGTCAAATAAATAATCGATAGAGTCGAGAATTGGGGGCATCCCATAACTGGAATTTCGGAAAAAGTTACGAAAAACGGGATATTTTTCGGGGGAGGTAGGGAAAAGCTCCCAAATAATCTTGGTCAAATCAACGGAATTTCAGAAAAATCCATGGAATCACCAAAATTATTGCTCCATAAATTGGGGCAAAATAATGGTATTGGGTGGAAAATTCTCCCCTGCTCCCCTGCTCCCCTGCTCCCCTGCTCCCCCTCTACCTTAAACAAGAATAAAACAGCCCTGCCTTAAAAGGGGAGGCTTGAGACCTTATTTTCTGGCCATGTCTGAATTGAGTCAAAAGTTAAAAATTAAAAGTCAAAAGCAAGAATAATTCCTGAATTTTTAACTTTATTAAATATTTTTGCAAAATTTTTGTGATTTTGTTGTGCAGGATGCAATTTTCTTAAGAATTTATGAGTAGTCTCATATAGGCAATTAAACCTATTCATCCGAAAAATCAATAGGTTTAGGTATAGCCATCCACTCTCATAAATGTTAATATTCTTAACATAGTATTGAGTTATGTAAAGGCCAAAAAAAATAATTGAAGCGATCAGAAAACAAAAAAGTCCACTTTAGGCAAATCCCAGTAAGATTTTTTGCTAAATCAAAATTCAAAAATAGTAAAACTTTTTTTATTGCCAACAAATGTCCATCACAGATCCAAATAAAATTGGAACCCTTTGGTCATATCTAAAAAATCTAAAATCTATAATTTAGAATCTCTCTAGGCCAAATTAATCATAAATGGTCAGAGGAAAAAACTTTTTTAAGAAAAATTCAAGAAAAGCGTAACGCCCGCCCACTTTTCTTGCTACCTCAAAGTAGAATTATCTAGCGGGAGGAAGATTATGAAGATTGGTAAAACCTCAGACATTGATTCTGTACGCACTTATCTAAGAGAAATTGGTCGTGTTCCCCTATTAACCCACGAAGAAGAAATTCTTTATGGGAAACAGGTGCAACGCTTAACAGCTTTGCAGGAATTCAATCAGACTTTAGCTGAAGCGTTAGGTCGTAAGCCAACATTAACAGAATGGGCTGATGCCAAAAATCTTTCAATGAGTGAATTGCAACGTATTATCAGGGAAGGTGAAAGAGCAAAGCGGAAAATGGTAGAGGCCAATTTACGCTTGGTCGTATCTGTTGCTAAAAAGTATATCAAACGAAATGTAGATTTGCTTGATTTAATTCAAGAAGGTACTATTGGTATGCAGCGAGGAGTAGAAAAGTTTGACCCTACCAAGGGTTATAGATTTTCTACTTATGCTTATTGGTGGATTCGTCAGGCCATTACTAGAGCGATCGCAGAAAAAGGCCGCACAATTCGTTTACCTATTCATATTACAGAAAAGCTGAACAAGATTAAAAAAGTCCAGCGTCAACTGACTCAACAGCTAGGACGTTCCGCTACTACTGCTGAAATAGCAGCAGAACTAGGTTTAACTCCAAAACAAATTCGGGAATGTTTAGAAAGGGCTCGCTTACCTTTATCACTTGATTTGCGAGTGGGAGATAACCAAGATACAGAGTTAGGAGATTTGTTAGAAGACACGGGAGCTTCTCCAGAAGATTATGCTCTCCAATCTTCCATGCGGACTGATTTAGAATCAATTATGGCTGACCTAACTCCTCAACAAAAGCAAGTTTTGGCCTTAAGGTTTGGTTTAGAAGATGGGCAAAGCATGACTTTATCGAAAATTGGCGATCGCCTAAATATTAGTCGTGAAAGAGTACGACAGATAGAGCGGGAAGCTTTGAGTAAACTGCGTAAAAGAAAGCAAGATATGAATGATTATTTAGCTAGTTAAGGATAATCAAATGCTTTGAGAAACTTATACATTAATCTAATTTAATGTTATATTTCTGCTTCGGTGTATCGGTTTAGCCGAAGCAGAAAATTTATTTTTTGATGCTCTACAGACAAAGACAAGATAAGCATTCAGCCGTCAGCTACCAGCTATCAGCTATTAACTCATTATTTTATTAGGAGGAATTAGTCTGATGGCGAGAATTAAAAGTCTGACACGAAAAAGGTTATGAGCTAACTCTATTCAATAATTGATAATTGATAATTGATAATTAATAATTACCTCTAGTTAAAACCGTGACTGAATTGAAGATGAGGAAATATCCTAGCACTTTTTTCCCCTATCCAAGGGGAGGCTTTAAACCAGAATTATTTAATAATTAATAATTAATAATTAATAATTCGGTAAGTTATTAACTTCAAAAGCTGAGAGCTGTTTGGGCAGCATTCTGGAACGGAAATACTAATAGCTGAATGCTTACAAGACAAGAATTGCTCCAAGGTTAGTACCAATAAACCTTAAAATCTTTGTTGAGAGACTGAAGACGGGAATCTAGGGAGAGATGAAATCGTACTGATTATATAATATAGTATATTAGGATTTATCATTGTTTCTTTCTCCTTTTCACCCCATCTCATCATAAATTTTCAATTTTCACTCTAGTTATTGGTAAAGCAAAGACTATATAGGACTCATTTGGAATATGAGCAAAGGTGCAGGTTTTTGGCTCTTGAGTCAGAATTCAGAATTCAGGAGATGGAGAAAGAATAGAGGAAAAAGATATAATCTAGGCTCCCTTGCTTCACCATCTTACACTCTCCCCTACTCCCTCACTACCCTACTCCCCTACTGCCCATATATATTTTAATATAGAATCCCTGAAGGGATTCTATAGTGGGGACTTCTAGCAACATTCTGTTAAATTAGTATTGAGGAAGTAAAACAAATATTAACAATTGCAATAGATATGGTTGGTTAAGTCCATAAACCATACTTGTCAAAAAGAGTTTCTGAAATGGAGGTAGAAAGTGACCAATAGAAACAATAACAGGCCAGAGTTGTTTGAAGAAAGTTCAGAAGGAGCCAATTTACTTTGGCAATATGTCCAATCTATGAGTCCAGATACAGTTTCCCACTTATCAAAACCAAATTCCCAAGAAGTTTTTCAGGTGATGGAGCGAAATATTATTGGACTATTAGGCAATCTACCCTCAGAACAATTTAATGTAAATGTAACAACTAGCAGAGAAAATTTAGGTAAATTATTAGCTTCAGCAATGCTCAGTGGCTATTTTATTAGAAATGCTGAACAGAGAATGACATTTGAAAATTCTTTGAAAATGGATCGAACATTTAATAATGAGGCTTAATTAGTCAAATTTTAATTATTCCCTGGGTTGTTAGACCGGGGAATTTTTATTAGAAATAGGGAATAGGGAACAGGGAAAAAATTTTCATGCCCAAGGTCAGAAAAATGATGACTGTAAGTTACTTTTACAACTCTAGCTTATGCTAAATAAATAGTAAGTTTATTTTTTGGAGATATCTATTGAAGGAAGGAAAATAGTAAATTTTATTGCTTAATCAAGTAAATAACTTTATACAACAAAACAAGCACTTATAATCAATATTTCCGATTTTCAGCAAACATTTATCAAAGTGGTATTATTCAATCTATTTAATAGACATCTCTAAATAACGGGACTTTAGTGAAAAAATAGTAAAAAAAAGGGTATAATATATATCTG
>NZ_JBNHEQ010000010.1:0-6045 GCF_050016015.1 Dapis hubbardiae BLCC-M172 | reverse complement strand
GTTTTAACCAGAGGTAATTATCAATTATCCATTATCAATTATCAATTATTGAACGAATCATTAATAATTAATAGTTGATAGTCAATTAATTATTCATTCAACAATTCACGCCTTGAAGCCTCCCATTGTAATTAATTAATATAATTAATAATTAATAATTAATAATTAATTTCCCGAAAAATAAAGGTTTAAAGCCTCTCCTGTCAAGGAGAAACAAGAAAAAATTTTCCTTTTATTCAATCCTCTTCCTTTTAGAGAGAGGTAATTATCAATTATCCATTATTGAAACGCCATAAAGAACCATGAGATAGTCTTTTATAAATTATGAATGTGTTACTCTAGATAATTATTAATTATTCAGTCGGGGTAATTATTAATGATTAATTGTATTCCTAGGTCATGCTGCGCAAACTTCTGTCGCCAACATGAACATTGTTAATTGCTGAAATAAACCCGCCCTAATGCACACCCATTGAGTAGGGCGGGTAAATGTTTAATTATTCAGATAAATAGCACTTATTTTAGTCGTTGCGTTACGGCACAATCTACTCTGTTATATCATGTCCGGATAATTAGTGATAAAAAAAACTTTCTTCTTTTTATACTTTCTTTCTCCTTTCTTCCCTCCTGACTTCTGTACGGGCGTTTTGCTATCGCACAACTCCGTTAACGCGGAGCGACATATAAAGCGGAGCTTTGCGTTAGCACATGGCCATTTCCGTTCCGGAATGCTCCGCAAACGCCCCTACGACTCCTGAGGACTCTCTCGTTTATTTATAACTATTCAACCGGACATGATATTAGAGATAATATATTCCTTATGATAGCCCCTAATGCATCCTAGCAGACTCTCAATTTACGGCTAAATGCTGATAATTTTACAGAAATTTATTTTCATATTTCAAAATTAAAAACTCCCCTGTTTTTTAGGGGAGTTTAGTTATTTATTCTCAATAATTCCAACTTTAACAAAAGAGAAAAATATAAGTTTCTAGGGTAGGTTTAAATAAAAGGATCGACAATTAAACCCAAATATTAATTTTTCCTACCCACCCTAATTATTTCAGAATTAATGTGGCTATTAAGCTTGAGTTACCACTTCCTTTTCTTTTGCTAAAAACTTCTCTAATTCTGTCAACGCATCAGCATCAACTTTAGTTTGCATCGGACAGAATTTAGGTCCGCACATAGAACAAAATTCAGCAGTTTTATAGATATCTGCTGGCAAAGTTTCGTCGTGATATTCTTTTGCTCGATCTGGATCTAAAGATAATTCAAATTGACGGTTCCAATCAAAATTATAACGAGCAGCAGAAAGTTCATCATCTCTATCTCTCGCTCCCTGACGATGCCGAGCAATATCCGCAGCATGGGCAGCAATTTTATAAGCAATTAACCCATTTCTCACATCTTCAGCATCAGGTAAACCTAAATGTTCTTTCGGAGTAACGTAACATAACATGGCTGTACCATACCAACCTGCCATTGCAGCACCAATAGCAGATGTAATATGGTCATAACCAGGGGCAATATCTGTTACTAATGGACCTAAAACATAGAAAGGTGCTTCTGAACATTCTTCCATCTGTTTCTTGACGTTAAACTCAATTTTGTCCATTGGAACATGACCAGGACCTTCTACCATAACTTGGACATCATGTTCCCAAGCACGACGAGTTAATTGACCTAATGTTTTTAATTCTGCTAATTGTGCCTCATCAGAAGCGTCGTGAGTACAACCGGGTCGCAAAGAATCTCCTAAACTAAAGGAAACATCATATTTTTTGAAGATTTCGATGATTTCGTCAAAATGGGTGTATAATGGATTTTGCTTATGGTGGTGTAACATCCACTTAGCGATAATTCCACCGCCACGGGAAACTATACCAGTAATACGACTTCTGACTAAAGGTAGATGCTCAATTAACATTCCAGCGTGAATAGTTTGATAATCTACACCTTGTTGAGCGTGCTTTTCGATAACATGAAGAAAATCATCGGCAGTCAAATTTTCTATTCTGCCGTGAACACTCTCTACTGCCTGGTAAACTGGTACTGTACCTATAGGAACTGGGGAGGCGTTAATAATGGCAGTTCTAATTTCATCTAAATTACCGCCACCTGTAGATAAGTCCATCACGGTATCTGCACCGTATTTAATAGACAGTTTCAGTTTATCAACTTCCTGATTAATATCAGAACTATTAGGAGAGGCACCAATATTAGCATTAACTTTACACCGAGAAGCAATGCCAATAGCCATTGGTTCGAGGTTGGTGTGGTTAATATTAGCAGGGATAATCATTCTACCCCTAGCTACTTCTGCGCGGATTAACTCAGCAGGGAGATTTTCTCGTTGGGCAACAAAGTCCATTTCTTCTGTGATGATTCCCTGACGAGCATAGTGCATTTGAGAGACATTGTTGTGTCCACTACGCTTGGCGATCCATTCTGTCCGCATATTTTTTCCTTTAAATAAACAGCTTCCCTCCGCTGGTATTAACCAGTCTCAGGTTCTAAGGGTATTTCTCAGCCTAAATATTTAGGCACTCCTAGCTTAACTTTTTAATATAGCATTTTTTTGGGATCGAGGGTAATTAATATCAAATCTGGTTGAATACTTATTATATAGTTGGAAGAGCAGGGGAGTAGGGGGAGAGAGGGAGTAGGGGAGATTGAATATTGAAGTGTAGTTATAGACATATACTATATAACCAGATTCTATATAAGTCAAAAGTTAAAAGTTAAAAGTTAAAAAGAAATTGATGATTGACAACAAAAGGAAGAAGGTTGATTATTTATGTTACCTTGTTCCTGTACAAATTAAATTATTCTAAAAAATAATTAAGAGTTGAAAAATATTCTGCAAAAATTATTCTATTTTGTCTAATTATAAAAAGTCTAATAACCATGACTTTTATAGTCACAGTTATTAAGTATTTGGATGGCAATTTAAGATGGCGAGTTACAAATAGCATCTCCATTTGGAGATTCAAAATATGCCAAACATTCTAATTCTTGAATTTTGTCATCTTTATTGCGGTTATCTACTTCCAAATAATTTACTTTCTCTTGAAGTTGTTGAATTTGATGCTGCAAATCTTGATATAGATGCCGTGTATTTTTAATTGTGTGAATTAGGTCAAATATTAGACTTAGTGCTAATTTACAAATTTCCTCTATTTTGTCTAACATTTTTTCCATTGTCATTTCAGATAAATTTTCAGGTTGGGATAGTTGAGTTTTTGGAGTATTAGAAGTCAACATTTTTTTCTCTCCAGTTTTCTTGGATGTGAACTTTGACTCTTCCAACTTAATGCCTTTATCTGTGGGGTAGAGGAAATGTGTTTTGGATATTAAGTTTTGTTAAGGAAATTTATATACACCACCTTCAGCATAAGCTTTTTTGCCATTTTTCCAGGCCAGAGAACGACGCTTATCCCATGTTTTTGATTTTCGTTTTCGACTAACAGTTCCATTTAATCTACAAGTTTCCATTGCTAATTCATTAAACTCATCTAATGCTTCCTGAGTTAACATTTTGTCTTCAACAGCAAATTGACTAACAGTAATTACCATATCTTGCCATGAAGCAGAAAAATATACCCAAGGAAAATGTTTTTTTATCTGTTTTTTTATCTCTTCAATTTCATCAAAACTCTGCGGTTGATAATAAAAACCATTTTTCATCCCTTTAAATAAGAACTTACTAATTAATTGACTTCCTATTTCTGCTTTTTTTAAAGATACTTCTTGGTAAGATTTCGTCAAGCACACAGAGAAAATGTCATCCTCGTTTTCCTTTATAATTTCACTAAATAACTCGTAGGGAGAATCAAAAGAATACTCTTGAATTAAGATTTTCCTAAAAAACTCAAGAAAAATCTGAGGCAATGGCAAAGATAAACAATCAGCAGTAGAAACAATATATCGGAGAAATGAATGAAAAAAATCTACATAAGGCTCAACAATTTTAACTATCTCCAATAAGCTACGGTAGTATTCTACAAAAAGTTCAATTCCATATTTTTCAAGTTTGTCAATTTCTTTATTCTTAATAGCAATATCTAAACCATCACCTTTGACTAAATTACATTCTTCCCGCCAAGCTTGAGCAATTAAAATATTCCACTTTCTGCGTTTCTGCCATTCGTCCTTTTGCTCCTCAGTCCAACATTTTGCCAACAAACTTTCACTAGGCAAATTTTCCATAACCTGAGCAATTTTTTCCAATACTTCTCTTTCTTTTTGAGTCATTTTTTACCAATTCACTGTAAATATCTCACAAATAATTTCACGCTTAATTATATTAAGCGTTGGCGGAGCCTAGCGGCAGCTATATCGCCTAAAATTCTTATTGTCTTTTTTAGCTAAAAATATCTTAGGTAGGTGAGCATAAATAAACGTAATGAGTGTAGGGCGGGTTTAGTAGACTACAGCGCTTATGTCAAGCCTTTCAGTTAAACCCGCCCCGACAATTTTTTCCACATTTAATTAGACCTACTGGACCGACACATCTAAAATGGTGCGTTACGACAGATTGTTAAATACCTTTCATAGTCTAGGTTGTAGCTGTCTAACGCACCCTACTGGACTGACACACTTTCAATTGTGCAATAGTAGGGGCGGATTTTAGTTGAAATTTTCATATTCACCCTAAGATTAAGTAAACCCGCCCTAATGCAGAGTTTTAGCTGTGTCGGTCTACTACAAGTTTTCCACTATTTTAGCTGTGTCACGCCACTACTAGCTTTTGACTTTTAACTTTTAACTTCTGACTTCTGACTTCTAACTTTCAAGATTTAGGCCCCTTTTTAGGGTAGTCTAGAAAGAATGACCAAATTTATTAATTTCAATAGAAAAAATGACAGTATCTGCCTCTACTCGTACCGTTCGGATCGGTTCCCGCAAAAGTCAACTCGCCTTAGTTCAAACCTATTGGGTGCAAGAAGAACTCCAGAAAAATTTCCCAGACATTACATTTGAGGTCGAAACTATGTCTACCCAAGGGGACAAAATTCTAGATGTGCCCCTAGCAAAAATTGGGGATAAGGGACTTTTCACTAAAGAACTGGAAGTGGGAATGCTGGAAAAGAAAACTGACTTGGCAGTTCATTCTCTCAAAGACTTACCGACTAACTTACCAGAAGGTTTGATGTTGGGTTGCGTCACCGAACGGGAAAACCCAGCAGATGCTTTGGTAGTGCATGAAAAGTTCAAAGATAAACAACTTGAGACTTTGCCAGAAGGTGCTGTTATTGGTACGTCTTCTCTGAGACGTTTAGCACAACTCCGTCACCATTACCCCCACTTAGAATTTAAGGATGTTCGTGGTAATCTGAATACTAGACTGGCAAAATTGGATGCTGGTGAGTATGATGCCATTATTTTAGCTTTTGCTGGTTTGCATAGATTAGGAATGGGCGATCGCATTCATCAAGTTATACCTCCAGAAGTTTCTCTTCATGCAGTAGGTCAAGGTGCTTTAGGAATAGAATGTCGTGAGGGAGATAGTGATATTCTAGATTTATTGAAGAGTTTGGAACATACTGCCACTGCTCATAGATGTTATGCCGAACGTGCTTTTTTGAGAGAGTTAGAAGGGGGTTGTCAAGTTCCCATTGGTGTTAATACTCAAATAGAAGGGGAACAACTGACTTTAACTGGTTTAGTTGCTAGTTTAGATGGCAAGAAATTGGTTAAAGATGTTGTCACTGGTGCTGCTTCTGATGCGGAACAAATAGGTATTGAATTAGCGAAAAAATTGAGAGAGCAAGGTGCCCAAGAAATTTTAGATGCAATTTTGGCAGAAATTGACCGTAGTTAATTTTGAAGTTATCTATAAACTTGGAATATTTGGCTGAGATATCTGAGTTATAGGGGCGAGTTTAAAAATAAATATTGAGGTGATATTTTTGATACTTCAACAGAAACCTAATTCGCCCCTAAAAAAATTAGAATATCTGATTAGTTATATAGAAGCCCTAACAGTATCTTGGGCTTTGTTGCGAGTTTTTGGCTCAGTCCTCAGTCCTCGTAGGGGCG
>NZ_JBNHEQ010000009.1:56973-58179 GCF_050016015.1 Dapis hubbardiae BLCC-M172 | reverse complement strand
CTTCTTACTTCTTACTTCTTACTTCTTACTTCTTACTTCTTACTTCTTACTTCTTACTTCTTCCTTCTTCCTTCTTCCTTCATAAAAAATGTTTAATTTAGATTTTCCCAAAGGTACAGAAATAGATTACTTAACCAAATTTTCTGGTTGGTATATTCCTGAAAATAACCGCAATGTAAAACTAGCTGTTCATATAAATTCTCAACCTTATACTTCCCTTTTACATGGTGCATATAGACCAGATGTTGCTACTGCTTTTCCAGAGAAAAAATATGCTATTCATAGTGGTTTTTGGGGTGAAATTTTACTACCAGAAAATATTAAACCAGAGACAGATGTAAAAATAGAAATATTCCTTGATAAAGAGGAAAAGACATTATTATTTCAAAATCAATTCAAAGTTATTGGTAAACCCCCTAAACTACCCACAAGAGAGAAAAATTTTAACCTAGAAAAAATATTGATTTGCCCACAATGCCATCAAAAAGCTAAACCATGTAATGCAGAAAATTGTCCTGTATGGATTAGGGGAAATACTCCTCATATTTTACAATCTGGAGAATTACCATTTATTAAACTAACAGAAATAGAAAAAACTCATCCTTATTCAGAAGGAATTTTAAAAATATTAAATCAAATTGGGGAAAATGGAATAATTCTAGATTTTGGCGCAGGTAATACTCAAAAAGAATATCTCAAGCCAAATATTTGTTATTTAGATGTGCAGCAATATCAATATACAGATTTAGTTTGTTCAACATTAAAATTACCATTTATTGATAATTGCTTTGATGGGATAATTAGTCATGCCGTTTTTGAACATTTACCAAATCCATTTATCACTGCTAAAGAACTTTATCGTATTTTAAAACCAGGTGGTTTAATCTTTATTGATACTGCCTTTTTACAACCACTTCATGCTGACCCTAGTCATTATTTTAATATGACAATTCATGGTTTACAGCAGATTTTGTCAGACTTTGAAGAAATAAATAGTGGTATTTTGCCTCATCATTATCCATCTTATAGTATGATGATGTTGATTCAAACTATCTGGCCTTATATTCAACAAAAAGAATGGCAAGACCGTTTAGAAGATTGGCACACTTTTTTAGTACAAGAGGGCGATAATTTAGATATGGCATTAGGAAAAAAAGGCAGAGAAATTTTAGCAGCAGGAGTATTTTTTACAGGAAAGAAAACTTA
>NZ_JBNHEQ010000009.1:41430-56873 GCF_050016015.1 Dapis hubbardiae BLCC-M172 | reverse complement strand
TGATTACTCCCTAGTCCCTAAATATTAAGAGAAAAAGGCAGAGAAATTTTAGCAGTAGGAGTATTTTTTACAGGAAAGAAAACTTAAGTATTCAGCATTCATATCTTAGCATTCAGCTCTCAGTTTTTTAGTCAATAAAGCAATCATTTGTTTAACTTAATACTATGTTTTTAACCCAATAATTCAAGCATAAGAACAACAAACTTATTTGACTTTTCAGGCAAAATAATGAAGCTGATAACTGATAACTGATAACTGATTACTCCCTAGTCCCTAAATATTAAGAGAAAAAGGCAGAGAAATTTTAGCAGTAGGAGTATTTTTTACAGGAAAGAAAACTAGGTAGAGGATTTTTAGGAGTCAGCAGTCAGGAGTCATAATGAATAGTTTCAATGTTATTCTTAGCTCATAACTTATCTTATTAGTTACATAGACATCTCTTGTAAATTGTTTTTTCAAATTAGTATAACTCCTAACTCCTAACTCCTAACTCCTAACTATTCCCTGCTCCCTAAATAGAACAGAAAAATTAAGAGACTATTATTCTTTCTACTCCATTTGTAATTTCTATTTCTCCTAACTACTCACTACTCACTATTCCCTATTCCCTATTCCCTACTCCCTATTCCCTAATTATGTCAGAAAAAAGTTTAGATAATCAAAATCAAGCACAAAAATATTGGGAAGGTAATCCCAAAGCCGCTTTAGTAAGTAGCAATAAATGGGTATCTAATTTGATAATTGAAAAAGCTATTAATAAAAGAATATCTGGTGGGAAAACAGAAAAATATTGGCTTGCTTGGTTGATAGAAGACTTTTTTGCTGGCAGAAAATTTGATAGTTTATTGTCTATCGGTTGTGGGGTTGGTAATCACGAAATACTAATGGCTCAGTTAGGCTTTGCTAAGAATATTGATGCTTTTGATTTTTCTGAATCAGCTTTAGAAATTGCTAGAAGAGATGCGGAAAAAGCTGGAGTTAAAATTAACTTCTATCAAGATAATTTTAATACTTTTACTCTTCAACAAAATCAAAAATATGACTTGATAATGTGTCTAGGTTCTTTACATCATGTCAAAGAATTGGAACACTGTTTATCAACGATAAGAAATCATCTAAAACCCCAAGGATATGTAATATTAAATGAGTATGTTGGTGATTGCTATAATATTTATGAAAAGCCTCAATTAGATTTAATTAATCGTATATATAATTGCTTTGATGATAGTCTTAAGTCTGTCAAAATTTCAGAATATAAAAGCCCAACTATTGAAGATGTATTTAAAGTAGACCCCTCAGAAGGAGTACGTTCAAAACTTATATTATCCTTCATCAAATATTATTTTCATATAGAAGTTTTAAACGAATACGGCGGAGGATTAATTCATGAATTATATCAACTATTAGATAGTAATCAATTTTCTCTAGGAGACCCTAAAGGAGAAACAATAATTAGACTATTGTTAGAAATAGAAGAAATTCTCATGGAAATTCCAGGAGGATTAAAAAGTGATTTTTGTGTATCTATTCTCCGACATAAAAATTTTGCACCTCTGCCTCAAAAACCTAACTTTTTAATAATTGGAGCGCAAAAATGTGGAGTAAATTATTTGCATAAATATCTTTTTAAGCATCCTCAAGTAGTAGCTCCTCAACAACCATCATTACACTTTTTTGACTTGAACTTTCATCAAGGAATAAATTGGTATCAAGCTCAATTTAAAACTACAAAAAATAGTAATTTAATTACAGGAGAATCTAGTCCTTACTATTTATTTCATCCTCTTGTTCCCGAAAGAGTTTACAATTTATATCCTCATATCAAGTTAATTGTTATACTTAGAAATCCCATAGATAGAGCAATCCAACACTATAAACATGAAGTCAAATTAGGCTATGAATCTTTGAGTTTTTCAGAAGCAATAGCTCAAGAATCTCATCGTCTAGAAGGTGAAGTAGAGAAAATTATCAAGACAGGAACTTATAGTAGTTTCAACCATCAAAACTTTACTTATTTATCTCGTGGTAGATACATTGAGCAACTGGAAAATTGGATTAAATTTTTTCCTAGAGAACAACTTTTAATTCTGGAAACTGGAGAATTATTAGAGCATCCTCAAGCAACTATGAATAAAGTATTTGATTTTCTAAATTTGCAGCCACAATCTGTAGATGATTCTCTCAATATTGAGGATGAAGAAAAAATTGATATTGACTTAGAAATATATCATAATTTAATTGAATACTTTCAACCATATAACCAAAAATTAAATGAATCTATTGGCATCAACTTTAACAAAAAATCTCACAACCCTATCAACATAAAAATCAACAGCAACAAACCACAATTTTTGATAATTGGAGCCCAGAAATGTGGTACTAATTCCTTATATAACTATTTAGTTCAACATCCTTTAATTGCTCCATCCCTACAACATGAAATTCATTACTTTGACTTAAATTTTGACAAAGATTTAAAATGGTATCAATCACAATTTCCAGAATTAGAACCAGAAATAATTACTGGAGAATCAAGTCCTTACTATTTATTTCATCCTCTAGTAGCTCAAAGAGTTTTTGAGAAATATCCTGAAATGAAACTAATTGTTCTTTTGAGGAACCCAGCAAAAAGAGCTATTTCTCATTACTACCATGAAGTAAGATTAGGATATGAATCTTTAAGTTTGAAAGAAGCGATCGCTGCCGAAGAAACTCGCTTAAAAGGAGAGGTAGAAAAAATTATTCAAACAGGAACATATTATAGTTTTAACCATCAACATTATACATATCTAGAAAGAGGAATATATATTGAGCAACTTCAAAATTGGATGAGCATTTTTCCCAAAGAACAATTTCTCATCCTCAAAAGTGAAGAATTATTTAGTCGCCCTCAAGAAACCATGAACAAAGTATTTCAATTTTTGGAAATACCTGCACATTCCTCAGAAAAATATCTTCAATATAATTCTGGTGATTACTCACAACCTAGCGAAGAAATATATCAAGAATTAGTAGAATATTTTCAACCATATAATCAAAAATTAGCTGAATACATGGGAATTAATTTAGACTAAATTCAAGCCGATAATTAAATTCCCAAAAGCTAATAAATAATCAAGCAACATTGCTCACTCTCATATCAGTGAAAAATATATTAGGAATTAGTAGATTTTTTCCAATAAAACAATCAAAAATTAGCTGAATATACTTGAATTAACTTAAAGTGGTAAATTTATCAATTTGATAACTCAATTGTTGCTAAAAACAGAGTATAAATTAGACAAATATTACTTTTCTCGATCTATCTTTCCAGGATTTAAAACAAATCCCACACTTCCCACACTCGCATCCCTTAGTGCCGTGTCAAGCCTTAAATGTTACTTTAGGAAAATGGTAGAATGCTGATTTTTCGAAGCTTTTAGTCAACAATATATTCTACTACTTTAAGCTTGACGCGCCAGTAGTGTCAATTATTAAAAAGTTTCTTTTGGGGAGGGATTGTTCCTCATTCTCCCAAAAATTAACTAACTTTCCTTCCTACCTTCCCATCAAAAATATAGATAACCACCAAATTTTTCCCATATCTAATCTTCCCATCCACCTCTCCTTAGTAAAGAACCACCAACATTTTCATTCTGCGAAGCTCCTGAAAAAAATCAGCGCGTCAAAAGATTTTTAGTTGCAACTTCGCCAAAATTATGATATCATAAAATTTATTGCTATTTACTCGCCTATACACATGACTTTTTATTCAACTATATTTTCTTACTAAGAGATAATCAAGTATTCAGGAATTTTCCCCTGGAGCAAGACCAAAAATATTTTCATCTTGTGAAGCTTCTATATATACTTATTCTTTCCCGCTCGAATCTTTCGATCTATCTCTGCTCAGTAAAGAACCACCAACATTTTCATTCTGCGAAGCTCCTAAAAAAAATCAGCGCGTCAAAAGATTTTCAGTTGCAACCTCGCCAAAATTCTGATATCATAAAATTTATTGGTAGTTACTTGCCTATAAGCATGACTTTTTATTCAACTATATTTTATTTATGCTTCCTATTCCATCAAACCTAGAACTTTGTAATTACCTCAAACCTAAAAATTTGTATATATAACAATCATATTTAAGTTGTGAGATTTTAGTGGTAATTAGAAGTAGGGGTAATTCGCGTTTTGCATTCTGCAAAGCTATCCTAACGGAATGCGGAGCATGACAAACGGAAATTACCCGTACAGGAGTCAGAATATGAAAGGATTTTAATTTCTCTTAATTGCTTTTAAATATCTCATAAATCATTCCTGATTGCTATAGCAATCCACACTTATGTTGTAATATTTTATCCTGGGGTTTTGGATACCAAAACGAGCGAATGGGATTTGGAGACCAAACCCCTACAGTTTTTGCCACAAATCATTTAACTATATTAAAAAACTTACAAAATACAAACATATCACATGACTATTGATTACGAAAAAGCCTGGGAAGAATATGCAAAAAAATGGCAAGAAAATCACCCAGAATTAACTCATATAGGAGATGAATGGATAGGGAAAGCAGCCGGAGCAGCCAACTCATTAGCAGATTATGAAAAATTAATAGAAGACAAATTTATCGTACCTTATGTCAAACCAAAAGATACAGTATTAGAAATAGGAATTGGTGGAGGAAGAACCGCAGAATTGCTACTCAAATATTGCCAAAAATTAATATGTGCCGACATTTCCAATTCCATGTTAAATGCCACTAAAAATAGACTAGGTGAAGATAGAATAAAATATGTAAAACTTGACGGAATAACATTAAATCAAATTGAGTCTCAAGTCGCAGATATTTGCTTTTGCTACGACACAATGGTGCATTTAGAACCCAGAGACATTTTCAATTACTTAACTAAAATTCCTGCCAAATTAAAAGGGCAAAAACTTTGCATATTTCACCACACAAATACCCTCAGCAATCTAGGTTGGCAAAGATTTCTCAAAGATTGGGATAACAATCTTATGGGTAAACGAAATGGCACCGCCCACTCAGTAATGACAGACACAATAATGGAAAAATTTCTCTCCCATCTTAATTACCAAATTATTCATAAAGATACTAACTCAGTTCCTAGAGATTGTGTCTGGATTTGCCAAGCACCTGAGAATAATTAATAATTAGGGTTTGCTGAAAAAAGTAGAGTGTGGGAAGTGTGGGAAGTGTGGGAAGTGTGGGGAGACAGATAAAGTAGGAGGAGTAATTGAACCTTGATTTTTCTGTGCTTTTCAGTCAGCCGTCCTAACTTTTTGATTTTTCGGGAACCGTGCATCAAGAGCTGAAAACCTGATACTTTTTTCAACAGAAAAAAGACAATTACCTTTATATTTCAATGCACGCGAGAATTAATCAGCAAGCCCTAATTAATAATTAATAATTAATAATTAAGGGAATAGCAAAAAATAAATTATCCAATTTTGAACTAAATCTGGAAAGTTTCGCTGCCTTTATTCCCTACTCCCTCAATTCAGGGTAGTTGTATCAAAACTTACGCATAAACACTATATACAGCGCTCAAAAACTCTAACGTTATAGATATGTAGTGTTTAGAACTCAAAAATCCGCAAGTCCTGTATATATTTTTTTATTTGGAAGTCCCTAATAATTTAGTATTAAACCACAATCACCAATCACCAAACTTATGAAAGCCTTATTTCTTCACCCGAATTTTCCCGCCCAATATCGTCATATTATCACCGCTCTAGGAGCTAACCCAGAAAATAAAGTTGTCTTCGGTACAAAAAACGAACGGCCAGAATGGAAAATACCAGGAGTCTACAAAGCACTATTCAACCCCAGTCGCGAACCCCGTCCAGAAACCCACCATTATGTGCGCCCCCTAGAAAGTGCAGTAATTTATGGACAAGCAGTATTTAGAATGGCAGAACAACTGAAAGCCCAGGGATTTGTACCGGATGTAATTTGTGGTCATTCTGGTTGGGGACCAACCCTATTTGTCAAAGAAGCATTTCCAGGAACTCCCCTTCTGTGCTACTTTGAATGGTTCTATCATTCTCAGGGTTCCGATGCAGATTTTGACCCCGCAGAACCTTTGACAGTAGATGATATGGCCAGAATAAGGGTGAAAAATGCCCCCATATTAATAGACTTGTACTCTTGTGATTGGGGATTATCTCCCACATATTGGCAGCGCTCCCAATTTCCTTCAGAACTTCAAAGCAAACTATCCGTACTCCATGATGGAGTAGATACCGAATACTTCAAACCAAATCCCAGTGCAAAACTGGTACTGCCAAATCTAGACCTGTCTGGAGTAGATGAACTTGTTACCTATGTAGCAAGAGGAATGGAACCATATCGAGGTTTTCCAGAATTCATCGAAGCGATCGCCTATATCCAAGAAAGAAGGCCAAACTGTCATGTAGTAGTAGTCGGTTCCGAAAGAGTTTGTTATGGTAAATCTTTACCAAATGGTAAAACTTACAAACAAGAGATGCTAGAAAAAATCCCCTTGGACTTATCAAGAGTTCATTTTGTAGGCTCATTACCCTATGGACTATATTTAAAAGTCATTCAAGCATCCGATGTTCATATTTACTTAACCAGACCTTTTGTGCTGTCATGGTCAATGATTGAATCTCTATCCACTGGCTGTTTAATTGTCGGTTCAGACACAGCACCAGTGAGGGAAGTTATTCAAGATGGAGAAAATGGCCTCTTAGTAGACTTCTTCTCTCCCAAGCAAATAGCTGACCGTGTTGATGAAGTCTTAGACCATCCAACTCGCATGGCAGAAATACGGCAAAAAGCACGCCAAACAGTATTAGAAAGATACCCACTTTCAGACTTATTAAAAAAACATTTGGAACTAATTAATCAAGTTGCCAATCGTAGTCTACCAGCAACTGTAGGTATGGAGAAAAAAACATCTCTAACCTTATCAAAATTCTAGATCCCTGAAAAATTGACCATTATATCTGGGAACCTAAAATTAATTAAACCCGTCCTCCGATAATGTTCATACTATAATCAATCATTAAAAATGTTTTGCCTGAGAATAAATACTAAGTTGTACTTCAAAGTCAATAATGGTAAACTCACAGGCACATAATTAGGCCAATTTTTGGCTAATAATTTTTGTAGTTAAAAGGCTAGACTTATTCTAGATAAACAGGTTAAACTACAGCCGAATATACAATTATTTGTGTTCTGAGTAGTATAACCAAACAGAAAAATTGACCATAAATTTTATAGATGTAGAGGAGTGAAACGGTATGGTAACACTAACTGACCAAGATGATCGTTACGATCAGGATGAACAAGGAAATCCGAAACCTGATACAATTAATGCTCTTGGTGGAGATGACCTAATATTTACTTCTACCCTAGGAGGTAGTTTAGTTCGAGGTGACGACGGGAACGATACTTTAGTATCTAGGGGTCCATCTGGTGTTAATAATTCTGGTGACGCTGATACTCTTGAAGGTGGGAGGGGAGATGATTCCTTACAATTCCAAGCAGCAGCAGGTTTTGGATTTGGAGATGCAGGTAATGACACCTTAGAAGCTGTTTCTCGTACCAGCCTTTATGGAGGTGCTGGAGATGACTTTATGCGAGGTCTGCTTGGAAATAACTGGTTCTCTGCCAATCAAGGTAATGATACGATTGTCATAGGCCAAAGAGATAGCATTTATGGTGGTAGAGGTTCGGATACTATTAGTTTCTCTTCTGGTGATGGAGTACCAGAAGACCTAGATTTGGAAAGTATAGCTACACGATCTAGTGCAACAGGTAATGATAATTTTATATCCGCCAACCGAGATGCAGATTTAGTTGCAGCTTGGGGCGATCGCGATACTATCTATGGTGGTAGAGATAACGATACAATATATTCTTTGGGCAGCCAAGTCCGCTTAAGTGGAGATCGAGGTGATGACATAGTTATTAGCTTGAATCAGGAAACGACAGGTACTCCCGTTGATTCTGAGGCTATAGCTTTAGAGCCAATACTAAGGTCTACTTTACTAGGTGGTGAAGGTAACGATCTGATTCAAGGTGCGGTTGGATCATTTGGTGATGGTAGAAATTCTTTAGATGGTGGAGCTGGCAACGATACTCTTCAAGGTCAAGCTGCAAGGGATACTTTGATTGGTGGTGAAGGTGACGACCTTATTGTTACAGAGTTGCTGCCAGAAAATGAGGGTAAATTTAGCCCTAATGGTGTAGCAGTTGAGACTCCAGGTTTTTCTGGTCAAAACAGACTAGATGGAGGAGAAGGTAACGATACTATAGTAGCAGGCTTTATTACAGACACCATGATTGGTGGTCTGGGCAATGATTGCCTGAGTGGTGTCTTTAGCCGCGTTGATGGGGGTATTGGCAACGATACTATTGATGCTACAGAAATCAGTACCAATGCTTCGGGTGGTGCTAGTATTGAAGTTACTCTGATTGGTGGTGCAGGTAATGACAGACTTTTAGGTAGTTCAAACCCAGGTGTATCTAACTTCTTCGATGGTGGTACAGGCAATGACTTTATCCAGTTTGGTGGAACTGCTGATCAGTTAATAGGTGACACACGAGGTAATGATACTATCATAGCAGCTCAGGATGGAGGTACAGCACCATTCCTCATAGAAGATACTCAAGGTAGTAACACCTTAAGTGGTGGTGATGGAGGAGACACCCTAGTTACTGGATCTGGTAATGACTCCATTGTTGGTGGTACTACAGATGAAACAGCGAACGATAGTATTGTTGCTGGTGCAGGGGATGACATTATATTTGGCCGTGGTGGAACTGATACTATTCTCGGTGGTGCAGGTGATGACTATATCGCAGCAGGTCTTAATGGTACGGGCGACTCATTAATTGGTGGTGAAGGAGACGATAGTTTTGTTTATTTTGCTGTTGAGCAGGATGTTACTGAAAATAGTGTTATCGTAGATTTCGATCCTGCTGACGACCGAATACTACTTCTTGATGATGGATTTGGTTTAGCCAACTCAAGCGAAGGTTCAGTTATTGCCACTGCTGATTTTGTTCTTGTTGATGCAGGTGATAACTATGAAAATAGCTTTGCTCGAGGCACAACTCCTGTAATTATCTACGAACGAAATCCGGTACAAATTCCAGACGAAGATAGTCCAACATTAGCAGGTTCGGGTGTGTTAAAGTACGATCCTAGTGGTAGTGCTAGTCCTAGTGACGATCCTAACGATTTAAGCGATGTTGTTACTATTGCTCGCCTCAATGGTACTCCAAATCTCCTTCAAAACGACATTTTAATCATCTAATACTATCTATTAGAAAAAAATATGAGGTTGTGATTTACTTTTAATCACTCCTCTTTTTTTTTCTTAATTAGGGTTTGCTGAAAAAGTCTTATGCGTGAGGGTAGGAGTCAGGAGTCACGAGGAATGGGGAATTACAGAGTATGTAGTCTGAACAATTGTCCCTCAGTTTTTCCGCCCTTGTCTACTCAAAATACTGACATTTTTAGCTTCAGGGAGCAAAAAGCTTGTACTTTTAGACCAGATACATGTAACGGCTTGCAAACAAGGCAATTTTCAGCTCACATTAATTGCAAATAAAAATAGGTTTCAGCTCACATTAACTGCAAATCAGCTCAAATTATTTGCAAATAGCTCGCAAACAAGATTTTCAGCTCACATTAAATGCAAATAACCTGTAAGCATTTTGATGCCTAGATTACAGGCTTCAAAATATACAATCTCCCTACTGCGTAGACAAATGTCTACAGCAACACTCAGTCTACAAGGGCAGAGTAGTACCAATACTCTGCCCATAACATATTTTTTCAACCCAAAAATATATTTAGAGGTATATTATTACAGCAATTAGTTTGAGGGTTTATTTTCTAAAGTTACTCAAGATTTTTTAGCTTTTTATACAGCTTATTTCTCACATAATTGAGTAGCTTTTTCAGGCGCTATAATAGCATAAACATTATTATTAATTAAACTATTAATTTCGCTAATCTCTATCAGATTAACTCTTTATGTAGCTAAATCTTGTTGTTATTATTGAAATTTCAACCTTTAAGTCTAAGAATTTTGGCAATTTAATTGTGGCATTTTTTGTATACTTTCAAGGGAAAATAGTTATCCCGCATTTCTCACAAAAAAGGCGATCGCTATATTTTTTTAAGCGATTGCTCTATTTGTCATGTGCTATATATAGTGTCTTTGCGTAAGTCGTGATTATGTATCAGCCCAATCAGCAACAGAATAGCTATAATCCATCACGGTGTTATAGTATAAATCATCGTTAAGATAAGCGTTGCCTGGATCGAACTGGTTGTAAACATTTACTCCCATATTGTAGTAGTTATAGGAATCCGAAATTAGAGAGCTATAGTCTGTATCAGTATCATACCCACTAACTCCAAAGACATTGAGCATATTATCTATACTTTCCTGGCTAGCGTAGTAGTTTAGCAAGTAATCGGTACGATAAGTTTCAGAAAAAATACTACTGATAAAATTTTCAGGTCCAAATATGTCGTTAGCATCATGTACTAAACCAATCCCACCTGGATTAGATCTGGCTAGGGCCATATCGTAAGCATCTAAACCTTCGGGAAAAGCCCAAGGGCTATCAAGTATTCCTGGGGATGGATAAACACCTTCCCATTCATTTACAAAACTAGATCCTAGCCAGTTCCCCATAGAATCAAATAAATCGCCAACATCTCCACCATGATATCCAGGATAAGTCATTTTTTCCTCCTTCAGCAATTGTTAATGCTGAGTGTTGACATCTCCAGGGGTTGAAACACCGTGGATTCTGTGGGAAATCCACCGCCAATGGGATAAATCAGCATTTGCTAAAAGTCTGTCAACAAACTCCTAGATAACGTCGCCAATAATGAGGCTTTTTTACTGATAGTTTTATTACAAACCATAGTTACCTCCTTAATGCACTCTGCATCTGTAGATACTATTATCTTATAATCAAAAATTTCAAATACATACATTTTGATAAGTAATTTTACTTAACTATATTTATCTTAATTTTTTTTTTGCAAGTATCAAAATACTACAACCATACGCACCTTGATATATCTAAATTTGAAGATGATAGCTTACCATAAATGCTAACAGCAATTAGGGATAAAACGTCGTTTTACTATCAAAAAGGCACTTAATTAGACATTATATGGCCAAGGATTTAAGCCAAAAGACTATAATACTTTCTGTGTCAAGGTTACAAGCTATTTGCAGTTAATGTGAGCCGAAAATCTTGTTTGCGAGCTTATTTGCAAATAATTTGAGCTGATTTGCAGATAATGTGAGCTGAAGGGTGTTTTTATTTGCAGTTAATGTGAGCTGAAAATTGCCTTGTTTGCGAGCCGAGGCATTTTTGTTTGCAAGCCGTTACAGCTATACTTCAACAGTCAAGTAGTTAGCAAGATTCAAAGTATGTTGTTGACAATTATGAGTTAGTCAGTAATTATTATCACTACTTTTCCTCTCCTCCCACCTCCCATATTCCCCACACTTCCCCACCCAATCAGACATAGCAATATTTTTGAGAAATGGATAATACCACTTTGAAAAAAGAATGTTACGAATAATAAGTGGGATGAAAAGACTTTACAGGAGATATCCGTTTGACTAATAAGATAATTTATTAACTAAGAAATGGTATCGAAGCTATTTATTCTGACTCCTGACTCCTGATTAATTGTTGAACCCTCCCCAAAATACTTATTCAGCAGATCCTAATTACCTAATTAGTTTCTGTTTTTACTTCTTCCTTGACTTGATTTTTAGCTTCAGTCTGATTTTTTTCCTTACCCTGAACTTGTCTTTCCAAAAGTTCTATTTGATTACCAATTAAACTTAAAAACGTAGTACCAAAATGCTGAATTTCCAAGAAACTAGCATCAGCAGCAGCAGGTTTATAAACCCTAAAAGTCTGCATAAGTCCCAAAGTCGCAGCACTTTCTAACGGACCAATAAAACTTGTATCTCTATCCAAAAAATAAGGTTTACTAGCCCATTCTGCCATCTGTTCAGCATTCAAAAAATAACAACCGGAATGGGGGTTAAGAGTTCTATGAAAGGTAATTAATTTTTCCATAATTTTCCCCTTAAGCTGAGGTTTATCTCGAATATTTTGAAATTTAGCTGTTATTTCGGGTTTTAAATTTCCATCTACATAAGCTTTTGGTACAGCCCCCAAAGGTGAAAGTTCATAACGATTAGGTTGTAGTAAATTACCATTTCCTGTATGGTGATTAAACCATTTTAATTTAACAAAGAACCAAGGATCATGTAGAACTAAATCATCTTCTAAATAACAATAATAATCATATTTTCCTAGACATGATTTTAGTACCGCTTGACATTCAAATCCTAATAACATAGGTTCCACATTAGTGTTGTGGTGCATCAGAAAATCTGATGACAAAGGAATCTGAGATAATAGGTGAAAACCTTTAGTTGTACAAACAATAATATCAATATCGTAACTGTTACCTTGATTGGCAGGAATAGCTTCATGTTTGCCAATATCAATTATATACTGAGATTTACCATATAAGGCTTTTAATGAAGTTAAACAGGTAGTTAAAGCTATACGCCTTGTTTGTGGGTCTTTCCGTAAAGAACCATGTTGTCCGCTACCTTCAGGATTAAAGAAATGAGCAATTGTAAATAATATTCGCATTTGATAATGAATAATTAATAATTAATAATGGATAATTGATAATTTAGGAGTTAGGAGTTAGGATTCAGGAAAGAACATAGTTTAGAAATATTTCCGCTCTAGCTGAAGATGATACACCATATTTCGGGCAAATGATGTACAAGGTGAATGGTGAAAATCATGTAGCACGCTTCGGGGTGTACCTTATAATAACGGGAAGCGCTGTATCATCCCTACTGGTATCTTTTGTGTCAACCTAAACATTAATATCTATAGGAAATTTAAGCCTTCCTTCTTCCTTATTCCTTATTCCTTATTCCTTCTTCCTTATTCCTTATTCCTTCTTCCTTATTCCTTATTCCTTCTTCCTTCTTTCTTCTTTATTACCTTAAGAAAACAGTTCTGGAACACGATTTTTTAACTCTTCATTTAAACGTGGTAATTCATCTGTAAATAATATTCGCATTTGATAATGGATAATGGATAATGGATAATTAATAATTTAGGAGTTAGGAGGGAAGAGAGTTTAGAAATATTTGTGCTTGGTATGGTTTGTGTCAAACTAAGCGTTAATTTCTATAGGAAATTTAAGCCTTCCTTCTTCCTTCTTCCTTCTTCCTTCTTCCTTACCTTAAAAAAAAAGTTCTGGAACACGATTTTTTAACTCTTCATTTAAACGTGGTAATTCATCTAGCATTTGCAAATACCAATCTCGACGCTGACGATAATATTGACAAAATAAACGATTATTTTTTACCCAATTATAAGCGTTACTTACTATTTGTTGCCGGAGATTTTTATCAATTATAAGTTGTCTAAATTTTCTAGCAAAATCTGACAGAGAATAATAAATTAAACCTGTTTCACCATCAACAATTGAATTTTGGTAAACTGTTGAACTAGCAAGGACAGCCACTCCATAACCTGCACATTCAACAAACTTTAAGTCAGATTTCATTTGATTAATTTGATTGTCATTTAGAGGTAATAAACCAATATCACAACTACCAAGAATCTCCAAATACTTATCATAACCACAAAATGGATAAAATTCTTTATTCGCTGTATTTAAACTTTCAAAAAACAACTCATCATGGATTACCTTGACCCTAATTTTATCCTGATAATCTGACAAAATTTGATTAATTATTGGCATAATCTCTTTCCAGTCTGCTTGCCTATTGACAGCTCCGAAAAATATGCTAAGATAATTATTGTGGGGAAATATATGCTCAGATAGGGGTAGTATACTGGATAACTGATTCTCAAAAACTATAACGTTAGAGTTATATTGGCGTAAAAATTTAGCTAGAGACTCAGTAGAAGTCTGAACACAGTGACAGCCACGATAACTAAGAAAATTATTTTCAGCATATTCAGGACGACGTAAAGGATTATCATCAATTTCAGCCACTATCAGATAATTCTTTTCCAGCAAAGACCTAAGTTTATAGAAATCAGAAGGATAATTTAAAATTGTGCGTTGCCAAATAAACACCTTTTCCTCTTGAGGCAACCCCACATTCAAATCAGCAGTCTTAACAGTAGAAATAGTTCTGACCCCAGGAATAGTAGAGCTAAACCGATCAGGTTCCCAAACTCTAACAGTACCACAAACTTTCGGGTCCATAATTATTGTTTGAATCAACAACCTCCGGGGAGAGATAAGAGAGTTGGTGGCGCGTACAATGAAATATTCAGCAGCAGTCTGAGTAGCAAACTTATTTCCATCTAAACCCAAACCATCAACCAGAGGTTGAGCAAGTTGGAGAAACTTTTCAAACTCTTCCCCTTTTTCTCCACGAGTTTGTACTTCATATATTTGTAAACCTGCTCTAGCAAAACATGACTTGAGACTTTCTAGACTAAACCAATGTCGAATTATTTCCGAAATTTCCCAATTACCTTTGAGCAAATTAATAATTCTGCGCCAATGCTGTACATTTGCGATTATTGCCAAAACTTGAGCATCATTTTTTAACCAAGTTTGACAATATTTCAAAAATTCAGTTGGGTTAGACATACCCATTAAATTTAAACCAAAAATCAGACAGTCTACCGTTTTTGGAGAGATATTTAAAGTAGAAAGATTTTCTTGGATATTTCCCACTAAAATTCTATCTACTTTTGCAGCAGCATTTTTAGCAAACTCTGGATTAGATTCAATCCCAATATAATGACAATGAGGATTAATTTGTTTATATTGAGAAGCTATTGTACCATTACCACAACCTAACTCTAAAATAACTTTAGCATCAGCAGGAATAAAATTGAGTAATTCTTGATGAACAGAAGTTTCGGAAAAATAAAATTTAGCTGGAGTCATTTCAGTTATCAGTTATCAGTTATCAGTATCTCCTGCTAGACTAGGAGACTTAAAAATATGGAATATTCTTTTTTTATCTCTTTGAAAGAGGAAACTTGAAACCAAAATTTTTCGGTCATAAAGTTTGATTAAAAGTTTTCCTGACAGTGAAATAAATTTATCACCCATCATCAATTATATGTATAAGGCAATTTGTTAATCTTTGAGTGAAAGTAATAAATTTTCAGGTCTACTAGAGAAAATCCAGAACTTAGTCAAATTTATCCGACACATATATATATATAGAATAAATTTACCAGAGAATTTCCGACAGTAAAAGGTCGAAGTACCCAGAGATAAATTCGACAAAAGCACTCACCACATCTATCTATTTAACTAGCGAATCTCATCAGGAAAAAAATTAGTAGACTTCCCGAAACAACCCACCCATAATTCACAACTCAA
>NZ_JBNHEQ010000009.1:35285-41330 GCF_050016015.1 Dapis hubbardiae BLCC-M172 | reverse complement strand
CACATATATATATTTAACCAGCGACTCTCACAGGAAAAAAATTAGTAGACTTCCCGAAACAACCCACCCATAATTCACAACTCAAAGTTAGAGAAACTCCGAAGTAACTAAACCTTTGCTCAGAAAAATAAGAGTGAAAGTTAGAAATTATCAAGTCGACAACAAAAAATCCAGCACTTAGTCAAATTTATCCGACACATCTATATATATAGAATAAATTTCCCAGAGAATTTCCCACATAAAAAAGTTGAGGTAGCCAGAGATAACTTTTGGCAAAAGCACTCACCACATCTATCTATTTAACCAGCGACTCTCATCCGGGAAAAAATTAGTATAATTTGGGAAATAACCCATACCTAATCAACAACTTATAGTCACAGAAAGTCCGAGATAAATAAACTTTTGCCTAGAAAAATAGGAGTGCAACTTAGAAATTATCAAGTCAACAACAGAAAATAAAGAACCTAATCATATTTACCAGACATATCTATAATATATAGTCAATTAAAGAGAGAATTTTTCACAATCAAAAATCAGAGTACCCAGAGGTAAAACTGACAGCTAATAGTTAAATGCTTACCAGTCATCTGGTATATAATTTATCTTCTGCTTTAGCTGCAATTGCTCTTAATTTATCACCAGTAAAATTCAAATCTTGTTGAAGATTATCAATTAATTGATTGAGTTGATTTTCTCTTTCTTTAGCTTCTATATTCTTGAGAATAGGCAAGATAATTATAGAAGCTAGCGCAGTAGCTAAAATCTCTTGTTTCAGCACTAACGAAATTAATCCTAATTGTACTAGCAAGTGGAGAAATCCAAAAATTATTAGAATTACGCATATCCCTATTCCTCCCATAACAGATAAAACAATTGAAGGGTTATGAAAAGATATACTACTGCTTGAGTGTAATGTGTCTAAGGTAGTGCGAAACTGCTCATAAAGAGAAGGCTTTTCGCGGTTTAATTTTCGCAGCCAAGCACCATTAAAGTGGTTACTGTTTGACCATTTTTCTACTTCATTTGTAATCACAGTATTAACAAAAGCAGAATTTAAACTACCATTATTTTTAACCTGGCGACGAATATTGGTTTCCACAATATCCATAAAAGTTTGCCACTGAGAAGCAAATTCTGATTCCCAACTCATTTTCATACCTCCGCTGTTATTTAAGTAGTTTTTTGTTTGAGAATATATATAAAGCAAGCATTCAGATGTCAGCTAATTTAGGGTTTGCTGAAAAAGTCTTATGGTTGAGGGTAAAATTCAGAGTTTAGAGAATTTAGGAGGAAGAATTATCCCTTGATTTTTCTATCCTTATCTACTCAAAACCTTAACTTTTTTAGCTCCCTAGACCAAAAATATTAGACTTTTTTTTACTCTAAAAAGGCTCAAATATTTACAGATGAAAGCTTTGAAAGTTTATCGATAAGCCCTAATTTAGGGTTTGCTGAAAAAGTATGAGTGGTAGGGGTAGGAGTCAGGAGTCAGGAGCCATAATTCAGTAGGAGTGAAGAATTTATATGAGGTAGTCAGAATAATTATCCCTTGATTTTTCTACCATCAGTCTGCCTTTTATCCTAACTTTTTGGTCGCTCAACCTGAAAAAGTTGCACTTTTTTTGGCTCTAAAAAAGCTAAAACCTTTATCTGTTAATGCTTTTAGATTTAATCAGCAAACCCTAACTTATTTCTGCTATTGGAAGAATGAATTACTATTGAGAGATTGAGCAAGAATTAAAAGTTACATTAAAAGCAAAAGTATCAGCTAATCTTGGTAATCTATATTCATTTTTATTACTAGCTAAGGCAACATTCCATAAGATAAAGTTTACCGCTAATAACTGAATGCCGATTCTATAATAAATAACATCTATTCTGTGCAGATTTTTTTTCGTTATTTATTACCCATTAAAATTTCTTTTCTTTTAGCAGACATTTCTTGAATTTCTTCAGGGGTAAAATGTTTACCATAAGTAACCAAGCTAACTTCATTAAAAAGTTTGATTAACTGTTTTCCCACTAAATCTAAACGAGACTTTTCTATATTTACGCTATTGCTTCCTTCTTGCTTTAGCTTGATAATTTTGTCTTGTTCTTCGCTAATCTGCTTTATTTCCTGTTGTAGATTATTTGTAAGTTTTGAAGCTAATATTTCAAACTCTTCTTCAATAGCTTGATAAAATTCATTGCGTTTTTCAAACACTACTTTCAGCATACTTTCAGGAATTTTTTCACTTAGGGTTTTTAGTATTCCTCTTTCAAAAGCATCTCTTTGAAGTTTGATCAAAACCCCTTCAGCAGATAAGGCAATGAACAATATTGCCAGAGGATTAGTAATAGTGAACACATTAAACACAAGAAATACTAGAACTATTTCCTGAATACGTCTGCCAAGAAAACTTAACCAGTCTCCCTTACCCATTAGGGCACCTGTAACTTGACTAGGATCAAGAGTGAGTCCACCAAGTACAGCTTGGATAATTCTCTGAGTTCTTTTCTTTTCTGGAATATAAACTTCTTCTGGATTTCCAAACGTAAATAATCTTTTAATCTTATCAACTTTAAGTTGAAAATTAATTATCTGATTTTCTAGTTTTTGTTGCATTTCATTTATTTCTTCCTCAATTAAAATTGGGACTCGTTTTTCCCACTGTTCTAGCTTAGATTCTATGTACGGTTTACACGCTTCTTTAATATGGTTTCTTATTTTATCTCTAGATTTCTCCCTAATCGTACTTAAAAGAATATCTTTGATATTAGCAAGCGGTTTAAGATTGATTAATTTACGAGAGTCTTGTTCCCAAGTATCCTTAATTTCTTGAGTATATAAAATTAAATCATCCAGGAGTTTTTCCTTAATTTTGTCACGGTAAAAGAAGATAGTTTGTTCAATATCCCTTTTATCCTTTTCTAATTCCAGTAGTTGTTCCTCTGTTTGCTTGCGTCGCTCTTCTAATTGATTGAGAGGTTGGTCTAGAGTCAGCTTTTCTTGATTAATTTGTTCGCGAGAATTAGAAACAATTAAACTTAATAATTCTACAGTTGAGTCAAAAGTAGCTGTAACCTTTTCCGGACTTGCTAGAAACTTTTCTAATTCTTCCTCCAGCTCAAGAACTCCAGATGAATTTAAAACAGCTTTATCTGCTATTTCTGTGCGTACCTCTAGCGCTCCTAAAGCATTAACAAAGAAAACTCGACGGTTGTAAAAATCTCTATCAAAATCACCTTCTCGATCAAGATAATAATCTTTAAAGAAATTTTTTGTTCTTCTTTTTACCCCATCTACCGTTTCTTGTCCTTTTTCTTTAGCTAAGTTAATAAAATTAATGACAATAAAAACATTATTGACTTGACCTGGTTTAAAATAGCACTCAAAAAATTCTTTTTCATCTTCACCTAAAAGCCGATCCGCTCTCAGAACAAATATAATAGCTTGTGACTGTTTCAAAAAATTATGTGCCATTTTTGTTCGAGCTGCATCTTCTTTTAACCCTGGTGAATCTATTAGTATCACCCCATTATTACAGAGACGATTATGACGTTCTATTTGAGCATATTCAATCTTACTAAATCTCTCAACATAACCTGCCTGATCTATATTTTACCCATCCTCATCTTTAAGTTTAAAATACTCGTTGAAGTCTTTCATGCTGAAAATTTTAGGATAATTTTGACCAGACTTATATATAGCTACCTCATCACTATTCCCATAAACTATCTTTGTAATAATTGCCGTACAAGGAAGCAAATCTGATGGCAATATTTCTTCCCCTAACATGGCATTAAGCAGAGTGCTTTTACCATTCTTAAACTCTCCAAGAACAAGCACATTAAAAATTCCTTGTTCAATTTCATTAGCCCTTTGAACTAAAATATTAGCATCTCCATAACAACCCAAACCTGGTATTATAGTTACACCAGTTTCTAAAGTTATAGACTGTTCATTTCTTTCCCCGATTAGAATTGAAATATCTCTTAAAGCAGAAACAATTTTTTCACTTTTTTCCTTAGCTAAACTAAATGCACTATTGTTCATTTTTGTCTCCTGGATCTTAGTGATGTAAATTTTTAATTCTTTTGTCATTATACCAATTTCAAAAAATACTGCTAGATTAACTTTTTCTAGTAGGTCTGAAAGGTATAAAATGAGGTATAGTAGGTAAAATTAATTAAATTTAAGTGCAGATTTTTCCTAATTCCCTTTATAGGGTTTCTCAAGTTACGGAGGTACAGTTGTTTTTCTTATTTTCTACTCCCAATCCCCCCATCTTCCCTACTACCTACTCCCTAAAACCAAAGAAGTTTGTACCTCATCGGTATGATAATTGCTATATAGCAATCAGAAATTATTAATATGTATATTATGAGAACTAGAAGTGCTGGAATTAATTATTCATTATTAGTAAAGAAGATATTAACTTAAGCATAGCATTAGCAAGCAACCAAAAATTATGCTGTCATTAGTCAATTCAATTACTACAGCTTTAAGTATATAATCATTACTTAATAGAAACTTTAGTAGTAAGACAATATTATGATATAGAAATACTAGATTATGATTACCAGCCTTTATAACCAGCATCAGACAAAAAAAATTATTTGCCATACTAAAGGTATGGGTAAACTAAATATATATTTTTACTTAAATCCACAGATAAATCTTGAGTTATAACCTACTTACTGGAACAGCTCAAAACTTCAAAACGTCACAGATGTATAAATTATCTATTTTCTAAAAAAAATATCAACAAAAACAAAGCCAAAAAAAAATGAGTTGGTAAATTATTTGCCACTACCTTCCATAGAAGACTAAATTAAAAGGAATAGTGCAAGTCAGTTGGAGATAGAAAAAATGACAGGATTATTTCAAATAGGTGATAAATTACTACAAGCCCAAGATATCCCATCCTTATTACAACGTTATCAGTTAATGCCTCATTTTTTGCGAGGAGTAATAATCGACCAAGCGATCGCTAACTTGACTTGCACAGAAGAAGAAAAAAAGACGGCCTTAGAAAAATTTGAGACCCAATACCAGTTAAATAACCCCGAAACTAAACAAGCATGGCTGAAAAGCCAAAATATGACCCAAGAACAACTAGAAGAAATGGCAACCAGGCCAATATTACTAGAAAAATTTAAACAACAAACTTGGAGTAATCAAGTAGAAAGATATTTTCTCACCCGTAAGAGCAGCTTAGACCAAGTAGTATACTCTCTAATTCGGACAAAAAATCCCGGTCTAGCCCACGAACTATACTTTCGCATAGTAGAAGGAGAGCAAACCTTTGCCGAAGTTGCTCGTCAATATTCTGAAGGTCCAGAAGGGCGAACAGGAGGATTATTAGGTCCAGTCCCCCTAAGTCAACCACACCCTTCTATAGGCAAAATTTTATCAGTAAGTCAACCAGGTCAGATTTGGACGCCACGTCCATTGACAGAATGGACAGTAATTATTAGGTTAGAAAAATTTATCCCAGCACAACTTGATGATTCAATGCGTCGCGCTCTAATGGACGAATTATTAGAAAATTGGATTCGAGAACAAATAGGAAAAATTGGACCCCTCAAGCCATTAAGTCCAGAGGTATCAGATGTAAAAGTTCAAGGATGAGTTAAATAATGGATAATTAATAATGGATAATTAATAATGGATAATTAATAATGGATAATTAATAATGAAAGAGTTTTGGGAAAATATCTAATTTTTTATCTAATTGTCTAATGCCTTAATGATCCATTCGATAATTAATAATGAAAGAGTTGGGAAAATATCTAATTGTCTAATGCTTGAATTATCCATTTCGATAATTAATAATGAAAGAGTTTTGGGAAAATATCTAATTTTCTATCTAATTGTCTAATGCCTTAATGATCAATTATAAATTGAATGAAAGAGTGAAAGAGTTGGGAAAAATATCTAATTGTCTAATGCTTGAATTATCCAATTCAATAATTAATAACGAAAGAGTTGGGGAAAATATCTAAATTTTCTATCTAATTGTCTAATGCCTTAATGATCAATTATAAATTGAATGAAAG
>NZ_JBNHEQ010000009.1:31907-35185 GCF_050016015.1 Dapis hubbardiae BLCC-M172 | reverse complement strand
AGTTGGGAAAAATATCTAATTTTCTATCTAATTCTCTAAATGCTTTAATTATCCATTTCGATAATTAATAATGTAAAGAGTTTTGAAAATATCTAATTGTCTAATGCTTTAATTATCAATTATCCATTATCCATTATCAATTATTCGTTATGGCTACTTCTTCAACAATATCAAGAGTACAAATACAAGAATTTCTGGGAGAAAAACCTCCATTTAATCTGCTTTCGGAAAATGCTCTAAAACAATTAACAGGAAAATGTCAACTTCTCGGTTACCGTGCCGGACAACCAATATTTGAAAGAGAAAAAATGCCGACCCAGATAGCAATTATCTATCAGGGTCAGGCAAGAATATTAGGTTATGACCAGCGATCGCAACGTCATGTCAGTTTAAAATTAGTTGGACCAGGAGAAATCCTAGGTTGGCCAGGGTTGCTACGGGGGATGCCTTGTGAAACAGCACTTGCCTCAACAGACTTAATTGCAGTTACTCTACCAACAGCAGATTTTTTCGCCGTATTAGAAACGGAACCAGAATTTGGTAAAGCTTTCCTGGAAACTCCCGCAGTAAGTGAGGTTTATGAACTACTAAGCCAAGAATTTGCCAGAAGGGCAGAAGTTAATGTTAACCTCAAACAGTTATCCCAAAATGTTGTCTCAAATACCTTAGTAGTAAATCTGCCCCCAGGAGATACAAAAACTCAAGAACTAGGGTCTATTCTAAATGGGTCAAAAATATGGTTGGTGAGTAGTGGGGTAGTAGGAGATTTTGCCCCTGGTAGCCAAGTAGTTTTGGATGGAGCAGGTAAATCTCTGAAAGTAGAAGGAGCTAGAGGAGCAAGAATACTAGGATTTCCCGAACAACAGACCAACGCCGAAGTTGAGGAAACTCAATTAACAGAAAATGGTGAGCAAAAAGCTGGGTTAGCTCCTTTGGATATGTCCATAGTGCCTCAAGCACCAGCACGTCCTCCAGAACCAACAGTTGCTCAAGATGCTCCATCAAAAAAATATCCAATTTTCCGAGCGAAAGGGGAAATAGCAGTTCCCTTAGCTTGCTTCCAAATGTTGGCTAAACACCTGGGTCTGAAGTTCCGCCGGGATGTTATTCGTCGGGTATTGGATAATCAGATTCGTACAGCAGGTAGGGTATCTTTGCAAGCTTGTGGAGCGATCGCTCAGATGATGGGATTAAGCGGTCAACTGGCACAAGTCTCGGCAGCAGCAGTACCTCGCCTCAAGGCTCCTGCTTTGATTCAATGGCAGGATAGTTTTGCCATACTTTATAGTATTACAGAACAAGAAATTGTCGTAGGTAGTCCAGAATTTGGATTAACTCGCCTCAAACCAGGAGAGTTTCAGGAAATTTGGGGAGAGTCGGGACAGGTTCTACTACTCCAAGCACCAAAGACGGAACAGAAGGAACAGTTTAGTTTTTGGTGGTTTGTTCCTTCCCTGATGGAACATCGCACAGTATTTATTGAAGTATTGATTGCCTCATTTTTTGTACAGATATTTGGCTTGGTCAACCCCCTAATGACCATGATTATTATCGACAAAGTTATGGGGCAACGGAATATTGAAGCACTGGATGTTCTAGGCATATTGATGTTAGGTATAGCTTTGTTTGAAGCTTTATTAGGAGGTTTACGGACTTTCTTGTTTGTAGATACTACTAACCGTATAGATGTCAAACTTAGCTCTGAGGTAATTGACCATTTGCTCCGTCTCCCACTTAATTATTTTGATAATCGTCGGGTGGGGGATTTGACAGGTAGGATTGGAGAATTAGCTAATATTAGAAATTTTCTGACAGGTACAGCCTTAACAGTGGTTTTGGATGCGGTATTCTCGGTAATTTATGTTGCTGTGATGTTGGCTCTTAATCCATTAATGACGGCGGTTGCTTTGGCTGGGTTGCCTTTCTTTGCTGGAATTATTTTAATTAATTCTCCTATTGTGAGAAGGTTACTACGGAAAAAGGCAGAACGTTATGCAGACTCTCAGTCATACTTAGTGGAGGTACTAAATGGTGTGCAGACTATTAAAGCGCAAAATTTAGAACTCCGGTCTCGTTGGGAATGGTCAGCTCGTTATGCCAAGTTTATGACTGCTAGTTTTAATACTGTTCTGACTCAAACTACTTCTAGTTCTATTAGTACCTTTTTAAATAAACTTTCCGGACTAGCACTTTTATGGGTTGGTGCTTATTTAGTTATTGATGGTCAATTATCTGTAGGAGGATTAATTGCTTTCCGAATTATTGCGGGTAATGTGACAGGTTCCTTGCTCCGTTTTGTTAGTGTTTGGCAAAGTTTCCAAGAAGTAGGAATGTCTATTGAACGATTAAGAGATGTCTTAGATACTGAAGCGGAAGTAGATGATGAAGACCGTAATAATATTGATATGCCACCAATTACTGGCAGTGTCAAATTTGAAGAACTTTCTTTCCGATTTGCTCAAAGCGGACCTCTACAATTGGCAAATATAAATTTAGAGTTTCCATCAGGTTCTTTTGTCGGAATTGTGGGTTTGAGTGGTTCGGGAAAAAGTACATTAATGAAATTATTACAACGTTTATATCCCCCACTTTCGGGTAGAATTTTTGTTGATGGATACGATATTCAAAAGGTAGAATTATATTCTTTACGTCGTCAAATTGGAGTGGTTTTGCAGGATACTCTCCTGTTTAATGGTACCGTTCAAGATAATATTGCTTTGACAAATCCAGATGCAACAACCGATGAAATTATTCGTGCTGCTAAAATAGCAGTTGCCCATGAGTTTATTATGAATTTGCCTAGTGGTTATAACACAATGGTGGGAGAAAGAGGTGCTTCTTTATCTGGGGGGCAAAGACAAAGAATTGCTCTGGCTCGAACAGTTCTACAAAATCCCAAATTGTTAATTTTAGATGAGGCAACTAGCGCCTTAGATTACAGTTCAGAACGTCAAGTTTGTGAGAATTTAGCTGAGGCTTTCCAAGGTGAAACAGTCTTCTTTATTACTCACCGTTTAACAACAGTAAAAAATGCTAATACTATAATTATGATGGATAAAGGTTCTGTGGTAGAACAAGGAACACATGACGAATTAATGGCAGTTAAAGGACGTTATTTCTGTCTCTATCAACAACAAGAATCTCAACAATAATAAGGAAAAAGGAGGAAGGCTTTAGTTATCTAGGAGAGAAGGAGTTTTAAGTACAATTACTAAGCAGAAAGAAGGAGGAAGGCTTTAGTTATCTAGGAGAGAAGGAGTTTTAAGTACAATTACTAA
>NZ_JBNHEQ010000009.1:0-31807 GCF_050016015.1 Dapis hubbardiae BLCC-M172 | reverse complement strand
AAGGAGGAAGGCTTTAGTTATCTAGGAGAGAAGGAGTTTTAAGTACAATTACTAAATTATTAAAGGTTAGAAAGAGTCAAGAAAACTACTGATAACTGAAATCAACTAATCTCTGATTCTTTCCTCAAAGACTTTCCCTTTCTCTCTTTCCTGATTCCTTCCTATTTAACCCTTTTTCCTTCTTCCCTACTCCCTACTCCCTACCCCCTACTCCCTAATTAAAAAAAAATGCAAGATAAATCAGCATCACTAAACGAAAAACCAGTAATTTCAGTTAACAGTGATCAGTTATAAGTTTGAGAATTTAGAAGTCAGGAGTCAGAAGTAACGAAAAACCAGTAATTTCAGTTAACAGTGATCAGTTATAAGTTTGAGAATTTAGAAGTCAGGAGTCAGAAGTAATGAAGAAATAAACTTAAGTAAAATACCTAAGTTATTAAAAGTTAGAAGGAGTTAATAAATTTGATAAAAATTATCAAACCACCCAATACTAAAAAGTGTCAGAAAACTTGCATACAATACCTAAGTTATTCAAAGTTAGAAGGTGATAGTTTTTAATGAAAAATTAGTGGCGGGTGAGCAGTTCCTCACTGTTTTAATTCTTCCTTCTCAACCACTACTAACTTATGATTCTTTATTGAAAAGTTTTCTCTTCTTCCCTACTCCCTAATTAAAAAAAAATGCAAGATAAATCAGCATCACTAAACGAACAACCAGTAATTTCAGTTAACAGTTATCAGTTATAAGTTTGAGAATTTAGAAGTCAGGAGTCAGAAGTAATGAAGAAATAAACTTAAGTAAAATACCTAAGTTATTAAAAGTTAGAAGGAGTTAATAAATTTGATAAAAATTATCAAACCACCCAATACTAAAAAGTGTCAGAAAACTTGCATACAATACCTAAGTTATTCAAAGTTAGAAGGTGATAGTTTTTAATGAAAAATTAGTGGCGGGTGAGCAGTTCCTCACTGTTTTAATTCTTCCTTCTCAACCACTACTAACTTATGATTCTTTATTGAAAAGTTTTCTCTTCTTCCCTACTCCCTACTCCCTACTCCCTACTCCCTACTCCCTAATTATTAAAAAAAATGCAAGATAAATCAGCATCACTAAACGAACAACCAGTAATTTTAGAGAAACCAGCTATATTATCTCGCCTATTTCTCTGGATGATTATGTTAATGACCAGTTCAGCTATAATCTGGGCCTACTTTGCCGAGATAGACCAAGCTGTACCCGCAACAGGTCAATTAGAACTTAAAGACGGTTCTATAAATGTCCAAGCTCCTACCAGTGGAAATGTGGTTAGACTTCATGTAGAAAATGGCGATCGCGTCGAAAAGAATCAACCATTACTAACTTTTAGTCCCACTGCTCCTAGTGCAGACTTAGGTTCCGCTAAAGAATTAAGAGAAACCCTCAAAAGAGAAAATGAGTTTTATAAAGATGTACTAAATGGCAAAGTTCCCACAGCCTTACCTCCAGACTTACAAAAACTTGCTCAAGAAAGACAAACTAGAATATCAGAAAATCAAGCATATCGCGCCTTAATTGATGAACTTTACCTAAACAGAGGCCGTTTTGTCAATATTGACCCTAGTTTACAAGGACTATATATCAACTACAAAGCTGAATATAACTCTCGTGTAGGTGCTGTAGAATTACAAGTTAGAGAGCTACAAAAACAACTTCAACAAGCAGAAAAAGAAGAAGAAGCAGCAACAGAACAACTAAGAGTAGCTCAAACACAATTACAATATTCTAGACAACAATTACAATTTTCCAGACAACAATTAAATAATACCAAGCAACAGCTAACCTATGCTTATGAACAATTAAATAATGCAGAAAAACAACTGAAATTTGCCAGAGAACAACTGAACAATACTCAAGCACAACTAAAGTATTCCCAAGAACAATTAGAACTAGCAAAAGGACAATTAGGTAAATCAGAAAAAGTATTAGGTTCTAACGAAGAAATTCTCGGACAAATATCTCCTTTAGTAGAAGAAGGAGCGATCGCTGAACTGCAAAAAAAACGCCAGGAACAAGAAGTATTTCGAGGGGAAAGTGAGATATTAAGACAACAAGACCAGATACAATCAAGAGCAGCAGAAATAAATACTAGATTAGGAGAAATTAATACCCGGTTAGCCGACATAAATGCCAGAGAAGGAGACGTAAATTCTCGCAGAGCAGAGCTTAATACTTTAGAGGGAGAAATAAATTCTCGTGAAGCAGAAATTAACTCTGGGCAAGCAGATATTAATTCTAGGGAAGGAGAAGTTAAAGCTCGTCAGGCAGAAGTACAACGTGCTAGGTTAGAACAACAACGTTTAAATGTATCTATTAATAGAACCAAAGAACAATTAAAAAATACAAGAGATGCTTGGGCAAGAGAACTTTATGCCAGAATTGCTGAAAATAAAGGTAGAGAAATTGCCAGAATAGATTCTCAGTTTACTCGTTTGCAACTAGAAAATAATAAGCAACTAACTGAAGTTAATGCTCAGATAGAAAAGTTAGAAGAAGCTCGCGATAATCAAGTTTTAAAAGCCCCAGTTTCGGGAGTTATTTTTGATTTACAACCTACTACTAAAGAAGACTCTTCTTTAGATATGAAAACTGACCCTATTTGTCAATATGTAATTAATGAGGTTTTGAAACCAGGGGATATACAACCAGAAAGATGTGAGGATGCTTCTTATGAGGCACAACAAACTCAACCTTTACTGACAGTATTGGATGATGATGAAGGTTTGGAAGCAGTGGTTTATATTCAGAATAAAGATGTTGCTCTGGTGTTAAAAGCTTTAAATGATAAACGGAAAAAATTAGAATCTTATCATGACCAAGAGTTAGCTGGTGGAGAGGTTATTGAATGTGAACCGGGTAAAAAATGTGCTTGTCCGGAGCTGAAAGAAAATCGAGAAAAGTTAGGTTTGAAAGATGTTGACTGTGTACCTGTAGAAGTACAAGTTGAAGCTTTACCTGCGAATGAGTTTGGTACAGTAACTGGGGAGGTTATTTCTATTAGTGATGATGCTATTCCACCAGACCAAGAAGCAGGAAGACCTTATTTTTCTTTTGAAACTACGATTGATTTAGAACGGCAAACATTTGTTCTGGATAATGAGAATGATCTGGAAATTGGTTTACAGAATGGTATGGCAATTAATTCTAATATTAATGTTGGTAAGCGGACGGTTTTAGAGTTGTTCTTTAATAGATTTACTGGTAAGTTTCAGAGTTTGACTAATGTTAATTAGAATTCAGAATTGAGAATTTAGAATTTATAGCAAAGTGGCCTGGTTAGGGCTATTTCGTTCTCATTAAGGAAGAAGTAAGAAGTAAAGGCTAATTTTTTCAACTTTACTTTGAGCTTTTATCTTTTCTTCTTCTAGTCAAGTGATTGATACAGAGGATTCCAGGTTTATCAGGTACAGTGGCGCTAAATTTTTAAATAGTTTTTGAAGTATGGAATAAAGTTTTCATGTCATTTAATCAAATCTACTAAAATCAGTGTACCACAGTTACATGGAATAGGCTGTATTATTTCACTGAAGTTAGAGGTTAATTTTTATCTCCCAAAAAACAGGGCTATTTCGTTCTCATTAAAGAAGAAGTAAGAAGGAAGAAGGAAGAAGTAAAGGCTAATTTTTACAACTTTACTTTGAGCTTTTATCTTTTCTTCTTCTAGTCAAGTGATTGATATTATTTCACTGAAGTTAGAGGTTAATTTTTATCTACCAAAAACCAGGGCTATTTCGTTCTAATTTCTGACTTTTTGTGCATTAGTGTTCCATCTTTATTTGAAATGACTATAGACTATATATGAGAAGCCATCGCTTCTTTAATTTCTCATTTCATTAATAAGTCTTGTCAAAATTCATTCTTTCCTTTCGACTTAACAACTTTGGGTATGGTATGTTTGTCCTTATGACTATTACAACAAAAATATGACTGAGCGATCGCCCCTTCTACCCAAAGTTGAGAATAGTATCCCCTAGAAGTCTACTTCCCCAGTGGCACTTTCTAGGGGATTTCTTTTTTAACCTATAGCGACGACAAAAACCCTTGTACTTTCTGGCACATTCCTCCAGAGTTTTTACCTACAAAATCTAGAGGCAAACTTTTAGAAAATCAGAAATAAAAATTTGATTCATCTCTATTGCTATATACGCAATAGGAATTTAGACTCACTTACCTTTTGTTGCGGATATCGCAATAGCAGTTTTTACCTACAAAATCTAGAGGCAAACTTTTAGAAAATCAGAAATAAAAATTTGATTCATTTCTATTGCTATATACGCAATAGGAATTTAGACTCAGTTACCTTTTGTTGCGGATATCGCAATAGCAATTTTTACCTACAAAATCTAGAGGCAAACTTTTAGAAAATCAGAAATAAAAATTTGATTCATTTCTATTGCTATATACGCAATAGGAATTTAGACTCAGTTACCTTTTGTTGCGGATATCGCAATAGCAATTTTTACCTACAAAATCTAGAGGCAAACTTTTAGAAAATCAGAAATAAAAATTTGATTCATTTCTATTGCTATATACGCAATAGGAATTTAGACTCAGTTACCTTTTGTTGCGGATATCGCAATAGCAATTTTTACCTACAAAATCTAGAGGCAAACTTTTAGAAAATCAGAAATAAAAATTTGATTCATTTCTATTGCTATATACGCAATAGAAGTTTTTACCTAGTCTGAGTGACTTAGGGATTATAGAAATAGAAACTTTTTAAAATAAGAAATAGAAATTTTATTTATAGATATTGCCACATAGCTCTAAAGAGACGGGATTTTCAAGTTCGCTTTAAGGTAATATTTCCAAAAGCTATCTGCCAATTTTATAATCATGCGAAAAATATTTTCCCGAACCAGAATATTATTACTAATCCTCTATATTTCCCCAGTCTTATTACTTCTCTGGTTTCTCGCTAATTTTAGTGTCAATGTTCCCTACTGGGATCAATGGAGATTAACCCCTATCTTTGAGCGAGTTGCTGAAGGAAACGCCACATTTTTTGACTTTTTCACAGTACACGGTCATCACAGAATATTAATACCCAAATTAATCATTACCGCTTTAGCTTTTTCCACTAAATGGAACACCCAAGCTGAAATAATTTGTAGCGTAATTTTTGTCATCATCACATTTTTTGCTATCTGCAAAATAGCCGAAACTAAATTACATAATAGAAACAAAAATCTCCTACACATCGCCAATATTTTAAGTTGCCTATTATTATTTTCCCTAGTACAACATCAGAACTGGTTATGGGGATTTACCCTATTTTGGTTTCTGACAAACTTATGTCTAATAATGGCAGTATATTTTATTTATGCCTTAGATAATTCCTCAGCAAAAACAAGAATATTTCTGACAGCAATATTTTGTTTTCTCGGAAGTTTTACCTTAATCCAAGGATTACTTTCTTGGGTTGTTTTAATTCCCTCAATATTATCTATAGAAGGGAAAGCTAAACAAAAAATCAGTAGACTAAGTATCTGGATTTTGGTGTTTATACTTTCATGTATTATCTACGCAATTAACTTTAATCCGATTCGGGAACCAAAACCATTTTTATTTACAGAACAACCATTTTTGATAATAAATTACTTTCTAGCTGTTCTAGGTTTACCTTTAGTGAGACTTCCCATGCCTGCAATTCTAACAGGATTAATATTATTGTCTGGTTTCCTATTTTTTACATATTACTTTCTCAAGAAACCTTTCTACAAACTAACTTTTTTTCCTCCTGCTATTCCTTGGTTAACAATAGGTACATTTTCTCTAATTTCTGCTCTATCTATTTCTGTAGGTAGAGCAGAATATGGAGTTGCAAATGCCATGATTTCTTCCCGATATACAACCACATCAATATTATTAATTATTTCCCTGATTTATCTCCTGGCATTGTTTGTAGAAGAGCAAAAAAAATATTTATCAATATATAAAATTTTAGCTGTCATAATGACAGGAATTATGATCATTAACTCCCTGTATGTTGTGAGGAATATAAAATCAAGTTTTCCCTACATAGAAAGTCGGAAAGAATGTCTAGAAATAATTGATTATTTAGCAGATTCAGAATTTATCAGAAAATCTCCAGATAGTTGTTTAGTATTAATGAATGGCAAAACCTGGTTAGTCAGACAAGGTGCAGAAATTATGGAAAAATTAGGTTGGCGAGAATTTCCTCAAAATCTAGAATTTATCAAACAACCAAAACAAAATTATGGTTATTTAGATAATCCTCAATTAACTGAAGAATCCATAATTATTAACGGTGATGAAACTATAAATTTAGGAGGTTGGGCAATTAGACCAGATGGAAAAAAACAACCTAACTTAGTATTACTTTCTTTTGGTGAGAATCAATATTTTTTTGCCAATGCTATTGTTAACTTAGAGAGTAATGATATTGCTAAAATTATGAAGTCAAAACTTTATAGTACAGCAAGATGGAAAGTAAAATTTTCAGCCAAATCTTTACCTGTGGGAGAAACTGCCATTAAAGCTTGGGTTTATAACTCTAATAAACAAGAATTTGTCAAGTTGAACAATGAAGTTAAGGTTAGGGTAGAAAATACTTGACAATTATTCAAAAATATATATATTTAAACAGATAACAATAACTGCCCAAATTGCCATTAAATCAATTTCAAGGCTAATAGCTGAAGTTCCTTTTAAGGAACTAAAAATACTATCCTTCTTCAAAGGAATTAAGCTGTAAGCCAGAAATTTTAATCTCTAGAGAATTTTCAAGTAGAATCTCTTGAGTAGTTACTTGTTCTAGCTAGGAATTTAAAGTTACTTTTGAAGAATGTTGTTTTTGATTATTCATATAAGCAATTGTGTTTTTATAAAATAAAATAACAATATACTTTTACTTTTTGGCAAGCAAATTTATTTTCCTTCGGAGACAGAACATTATTTAGATAATGATAACTACTACCTTTAATATTTTTCACAAAATCAGAAACAGAAGTAATTTTAATCAAATATTATGCAAAAAAATCATTGCCCCCTGTGTCATACAAATAAATTTAACTACTACAAAGCAGGTGATGACTATATATTAGCAAAATGTTCTGAATGTGATATGGTATGGGATAATAATCCACCAGCAAATCCTACGGCAATCTATCAAGAAGATTATTATAATAACGATTTTCCCAAAGGAGGATATTCTAATTATTTTCAAGGGATGAAAATTAATAGCCAGACTTTTCGCAAACGTTTATTAAAAGCGGAGAAAAAACTTTCTGGTCAAGGTTTATTATTAGATGTAGGTTGTGCTTTAGGTGATTGTTTGGAGCAAGCAAAAAATTTAGGATGGAATAATCCTCAAGGTTTAGAAGTTTCAGAATATGCAGTAAATTTTGCTAAAAGTAGAGGTTTATCTGTATCTCAGGGTGATTTGTTTAATCATGATTTTGAACCTAATTCTTTTGATTTGATTATGCTGCAAGATATGATTGAACATACGACAGATCCTATTGGTCAACTAACAGCAGCTTATCAACTTTTGAAACCAGGAGGATGGATTTTTATTACTACTCCAAATGTGGGAGGATTTTGGCAGAAATTATTGGGTTCTTTATGGTATCACTATAAACCAACAGAACACTTGACATATTTCTCCCTTGATACGATAAAATTTGCTTTGGAAAAAAGTGGATTTTCTGATGTAGAATCAAAGCCAACCAGTAATTCTATGAGTCTGGAATATATATTGAATAGGATGCAATATTATCAGCCAACTTTATTTTCTTTTTTACTCTCAATTTCTCAATTACTCAATCTACATAAATTAGTTTTTTCTTTGTCGATAGGAGAATTAGAAGCTTGGGGGAAAAAAGACAATTAACAGTTATCAGTTATCAGCTTATTTTGATTTTCTTTTCTATATTCTCCATGATTCTCAAATTATTAACTTTTTAGTGATAAATTAAAAGGAGATTTAAGTTCATTATCACTATTCCCTATTGCCTGTTCCCTATTCCCTTATCAATCAACTGAGGTAAAAAAAATGAATGTAATTGAAACAGAAATTCCCGAAGTATTGTTAATAGAGCCAAAAGTTTTTGGAGACGAACGTGGCTTTTTTATGGAGAGTTTTAATCAACGCAATTTTTCAGAAAAAACAGGAATCAATCTGGAATTTGTACAAGATAATCACTCTCGTTCTAGCAAAGGAGTATTGCGAGGTTTACATTATCAAATTCAACAAGCTCAAGGTAAATTATTACGAGCAGTTGTGGGAGAAATATTTGATGTTGCTGTAGATATTCGGAAAAATTCTCCTAATTTTGGTAAGTGGGTAGGTTATCTTTTAAGTGCAGAAAATAAACGACAACTTTGGGTACCTCCTGGTTTTGCTCATGGTTTTTTAGTAGTGTCTGAAACTGCAGATGTTTTGTATAAGACTACTGATTATTACGCACCTGAATATGAGCGTTCAATTTTGTGGAACGATCTAGAAATTGGGATTAGTTGGCCTTTAGATGGAATTGAGGTTAAATTATCTAAAAAAGATGCAGCAGGAAAAACTTTGAAAGATGCTGATTTATTTGCATAAAACAGTTATCAGTTATCAGTTGAAGTGGAAAAATTTTCTAGTAAATAACTTTTAAAACTTTGACAAGATAGTTGGGAAAATTTTACTAGCTAAAGGTAAGGATTTAGGTCTTATGGAAAAGTCTATAAATCTTGATGGATAAGCATTTCCGGCAATTGCCTCCCAAATTATATTCTCAATTATAAATGGCTACAAACCTTTATTTTCCTCATTATTGAGAATGAGACTATTAAATTGCTGAGTCAGTCGCTTTCAGAAGTCTCTCTATAACTGGGTTTAAGATACCTGAATCCTTACAGCTAAAATTGTTTTTAATAGAGGGCTTAATTTTGCCTATCTAAACTTAGTCAAAGGCCGATCGAAATTCTATTGTATCTTGTAAATCAAAAAATATTACTACTCTAATTTTTACTTATCTTCCATATTGACCCATTTGACAATTACCATTTAACTTCCCTGGCGGGAAGTCCCGCGCTCTCCGGTGGGGGAGCGTCGTATGGGAAAGCCAGGGCCAAGATTCGGATACCTCCACAAGCTAAACGTTCATAAGTCCTTGACAAGCTAGGATGATTTTGTTATTGTAAGCGTCATCACAGGGGGAGGACATCACCTCTGTTAAAACAGCGGTCAGTTTTTGCTGACTGAAGAATCTCGCTTTGTCGCGAATATAGCAACGTCGGGAGTATGTCAAGAGCATTTCTCAAGTAACATTATTGTTATTCTGAGGAGAAATACTTTCTTTTTCTATCTTACTTAAGGATTACTTCTGTACGTCGCCAATCCGACGGCTACCCTATCTGAATTGCGGGTAGCGCTATATCTACCTGATACATCAGTTTCCGAAGCTATGAGGTACAGTTGTTTTTATTCTTTTCTATTCTCTATTCCCTATTCCCTATTCCCTCCATACCTGTTCCCTCAAACCTAAAATTTTTTACCTCATAACAACGGGAAGCGCTGTATTAGGAAAAATAAACATTAGGTGTAGATAGTATCGCTGCTTCTTTAGGAGAACTTAATTCCTCTGTCGGAGCTGGTGCTGCGAGGTCACCTGGTAGAAATATACGAGCGCTGACTGCCACCATAGCAATTAAAAATATGATTACTACGATTAATGGAGCAATATATTGACGAAAAATTTGCATAGTTATTTTTAAGTCAGAAAGTGAAATTTACCTGTAGGGAAGTTCTATGGAACATCTCTACTGTTTGCATAGAAAGTGTACTTCTTTGACACTCCACAGACTAAAGTCGCGTGGATTCGTGACTAGGAGCTGTAAATCAGGTTAAAACCACGATTTACACATTGCACGGTTCCCGAAAAATCGAAACGGCCACATTGCCAGTACCGTACCGTAGTACGCATACAGCAGCAGTAGGGGCGAACGGCCGTTCGCCCCTACAAGGCGGTGCCAATTGCCACTACTCTCTCTGGCCAAAGACCATTGAGGCTACTTTTTAAGTTGTTGATTGATTCACTCGCTCTGAGATACAACGTGCTGACTAACGGCTGGAAACAGAGTGCTGGTAAGCACCGGGCTACCTTTTCGATTAACCACCCTGTACGGACGTTGCATGCAACGTCCGTACGAAAGCGTCCATTAGCTATCGGGCTTTCACCATGCTTTAGAGGTCATTGTGTCTTAATGCCTTAATTATAACAGGTTTTGACTACGGGTTAAAACCCGTCGCGTCATTTCCATCCAGCCGTTAACACAGGCTGGTTTCCCACTTACCAATTTTTTATGATGAATTTAATTTTAGCAAGATTTACAAGTTTTGGAGTTCTAATAGTATTTAATATTTCAGATGCTCTGCCAGAAAAACAGCCATCTTTTGTCGTGCTAACTCTGACTCTGGCAACTCCCAGTTAAGTGTTTGAAAAACGTGCCACATTCCCTCATAAGGGTCAAACTTAACCGGAATTTTTGCCTGATCGAGAATCTGATAATGGCGAACAGAATTACTAAAGAAAATTTCTGTTGTACCAACCTGAATCAAAGTTGGAGGAAAACCCTTATTATAGTCCCCATAGACAGGAGAGACATAAGGGTTTTTATGATCGGCAGGATCGGCGTAGGCATTAGCTGCGTTAGCCAAAAAGTTATCATAGACTAATATTGGGTCTCTATCTTTGATAGTTTCGTAAGTATCGCCGGTTTCTGTAATATCTGACCAGCACGACCAAAGTACAACTGCGGCAGGCATACTTAAGCCTTGCTCACGCATTTTTAGTACCGTTCCAGCGGTAAGTCCACCTCCAGCAGAATCTCCATAAATTGCTATGTTTTCAAGTTCATAGCCTTCTTTTATCAGTTCTTTAATGACCTGAATAATCTGATCTGTAATTTTATCCCATTTAGCAAAGGGAGCTACAGTATAGTCAACAGATACTACCCTTAACCCTGTTACATCGGCAACAGGTACTGAACTGGTGAGGGTAGATGCAGCACTAAATAGTACATAAGCACCTCCATGAAGATAAATAAGCACTTTGCCATTGTCTTGCCAGTTTTTGGGTTTGACATCTAGAACAGGTACACCACCTAATTTTTTCTCTTGAACGACAGGTTTGTAATGGTCAACAACCTTTGCATTATCCTCTTTTTTACTTTCTTCGTTTTCCTGCCAAACTTTTTTCCAAACATCAAGATCGTCAGTAGCTGGAAGACTTTTTGTATTTTGCGGAAACTGGCGTAATACTTCCTGTGCTTCAGGGGAAATAGTAGTTGGAACGCTGTAATAGCTAATCATCATAAAGTTACTTATTATTTATTATTAGGACTTATATCATGTCCGGTAGCATCGGTATTGTAAGGTAAGGGTAAGGAAGAAGGCTTTCATTAATTGATAATTGATAATTACCTCTGGTTAAAACCCCACGGGAATTGAAGATAAGGAAATTCAAGAGCACTTTTCTCTTGGTCGATTGGATATGGCGTTTAGCTGGCGCACAACTTCGTTAACGGCTGTCGCCGACATATAAAGCGGAGCGGCTCTGCAAGAGCGGGAAACCTGTCCCTCCGGGACGCTGCGCGACATGTAACGCGAAGCGAAACGCCATCCCATCCTAAGGTCATGCTCCGCTTGCCTACCGCTTTTTCCCCTATCCAAGGGGAGGCTTCAAGGCGCGAATTATTTAATTATTAATAATTAATAATTACCTACAACAGAAGGTTTAAGAGCCAGAAAAAACTTAAATTTCCTGTAGTTATTAACCCTGGGGTTTACACGCTCCGATACCAGCGGACATGATATTACGCAGATACACTATACTATATAGAACCCCTGAAGGGGTTCTATACGCGAATTATAGATGGGGAGTATGGGGAGATGGGGGTATTTTTCTACCTTTTTCCCTATTTTATTTCTCAATCTCTTGACTCCTGACTCAAGAGCCAAAAACTCTCAGCTTTGCAAAGATACCCAATGGCTTCTATACAGCGCTTTTCAGATGGATAAACTACATCGTCACAACCAAAACCTTGTAGGGAGGTTCGATGGAACTTCCCTACTGTGGTCTACTCAAATGAAAACTGCTGTATGGGTTCCAAAAACTATAACGTTATAGAACTTTAAAATTAGAGATTGAGAGTAGGGGAGTAGGGGAGTGTGGAGAGATGGGGAGATGGGGTGTATTAGATATCTCCCACTCATCCAATCATCAAATCAATTATTACCCACAGGACTTACGCCAAGACAGTATATATAGTGTATAGCCAACAGAGCGAACGCTAGAATTTTTTAGAGAGCGATCGCCTAAACAACAAAATTCGTGAGGAACCTAAAGATAGGCATTTATAGTTTATTTACCTTCTATGTAGATGTTGCTTGACTATCGATCGTAAATTGAGCCAAAATATTCGTGCTTATTATAGAATAATATTATTGTTGATTTGAGCTAAAAATATGAATTTTAATTATATTGATCCCATACCAATATTTGCTAAATTCTCATACAAACTATACTATAACTAACCTAGCAAATTACCTAGAAAATATTAGCCATGATACGATTAATCGTTATTTAAGAGTAGAATCTTTAAATGCACAAGATTTATGGCAAAATGTCAAAGAGGAAATTATCTAAGATACAGAAGCATACCTAATTTTTGATGATACAGTAATTCATAAAAAATAGGCGAATAAAATTGAACTTGTGTGGCGACAATATAGCGGTAATGAACATCAAGTAATTCGAGGAATAGGAGTAGTTAATTGTATTTATTTTAATCCCCAAACCGAGCAATTTTGGATACTAGATTATCGTATTTATGATCCAGATAGTGACAAAAAAACTAAAATAGACCATGTTGAAGAAATGATATTGAATGTGGTAAATGAGAATAAATTACCATTTCAAACTGTATTGATGGATAGTTGGTATGCAACGCCAAGATTAATGGCATTGATAGATAATATGCGAAAAATTTATTATTGCCCCTTAAAAATAAATCGTTTAGTGGATGACACTGGTGGTGTAGAAAAATATAAAAGTATTGCTAAATTAACCTGGGATGAATCAGAAATAACATCAGGTAAAATAATAAAAATTAGAGGTTTTCCAAGAGATAAAAAAGTCAAGCTATTCTGGGCTACTATTTCTGCCAATAGAACAGAATATATTGTGACTAATGACTTAAGTCAATCTTCGACAGATGATGTATAATTCGAGTCGCAGACTAGATGGAAAATCGAAGAATTTCACAGAGAAATCAAGCAGTTAACAGGAATAGAATTGTGTCAATGTCGTCTGGCAAAAATTCCAAAAAATTATATTGCTTGCTCTATGTTGGTCTGGAATCATTTGAAAAAAGTAGCTGACATTTTGGGAAAAACTATTGATCAACTCAAACATCAATTACTATCTAAATATCTAGTATCTGAACTCAAACATCCTACCATTAAAATGATAGCTATTTAAGTTTTTCTCACTCTTAGAAAGGCTCAGAAATACTTGGCGATCGCTCTCTGAAAATTATAGCGATCGCTCTGTTGGTTATGCGCTATATCTATATATAGTGTCTTTGCGTAAGTCCTGACCCATTTTTTCTCAATTAATTCTCCACCAGGACCTATTTTCTGGAGATACGCTTAGGGGTTCTATAGATGTGTAGTGTTTACAACTCAAAAATGCCTAAGTCCTGAATTATACCCAATTTGATAGTTACAGTAAAATACTATGGAAAACTATTACAGCGCTTTTCAGATTGATGAACCACATCTTCATAACCAAAACCCTGTAGGGGCGTTTTGCTGACGGCATGGGCTTCGCCTTTTAATGTCGGCGACAGCCGTTTAGCTAGCGCACAACTCCGTTAACGCTTCGCGACATATAAAGCGTTTGCGGAGCATTCCGTTAGTAAAGCTTTGCACCAGTAAAACGCCCCTACTGTTGTCTACTGAAATGAAAACCGCTGTAAGATATTTCCGTATAAACTTTAGTATTAGGTTAAGCTGGAGTTACTGATAACTGTTAACTGACAAGTCATTTACAACAAGTCGTCATCATCTAACCCTGGTCTTGGCATGGGTAAAATTTTCGACTTATTGAGTTGTCGTAACCACATCCCACTGAAAACAGCAATAATGAGGAATATCCAACCAATGTTTGGCTTGAGCAACAGGAAACCACCAGTCCCTAACAACGCTCCAAACAATAATAATATAGATGCCAAAACCTTTTGTAAATCTTTAGCCAAATTTTGTGCAGGAGCTAAACCAGTTGCTGCTCTTTGTCTTTGCCAACCAGGACCTCCGGGAAGTGATCGCCGATAAAATTCTTCTAAAGTTGCATCAGACTCTTGGGGTGTGACTAACATTGCGACTACCCATAAAACTGTCACGGTTATAGTAATAAAGATAATTCGCAAACCAAAATCTTCTATTTTGAAAGCGGGAACTATACTGGTTGCCATCCCCACAAAAAAGCTAGCGATAATAGCTGTTAATTCTGCTGCTGCATTTACCCGCCACCAAAACCAACGCAAAATTAATACTAATCCCGAACCTGTTCCGATAGCTATTACTAACCTAAATACTGTCGCTACATCTTTAGCAAAAAATGCAGCAATAGCTCCTAAAACTGTTACTAATATGGAAGAAAGTCGCCCTACTAAAACTAATTGTGCTTGAGTTGCATCAGGTTTAATAAATCTTCTATATAAATCGTTAGTAATAAAAGAAGCACCCCAGTTAATAGAAGTAGAAACTGTACTCATAAATGCTGCGACTAAAGAAGCAACAACTAAACCTAAAATTCCTGGGGAGAGAAAATCAATCATTAATTTGGGATAACCTAATTCTTTATCTTCTAAATTAGGGTAAATTACAAGAGAAGCTAAAGCCACTAAAATCCAAGGCCAGGTTCTAATAACATAGTGCATTATATTAAATAACCAAGCTGCTTTTTCTGCTTCCTTTTCATTTTTGGCAGCAGCAAATCTTTGTACAAATTCTCCCCCTCCATCACTCCTTCTCCAAGACCACCATTGAATAGCAATATAAGCAAAAAATGTACTAGCAGTTATGCCTGCTGTTTTGCTAAAACCAATCCAAGAATTACCATTTCCACCAATAGTTAAAGGTGAAAGAGATAAAATATCTTTTTCTGGCATTACTTCAGGAACTTTAGTAATTAATTCTTGGATTCCACCCACACTATTAACAGCAAAAATTGCCACAATAATTGCCCCAAAAAGTGCTAGAAAAAACTGGAAAAAATCTGTAGCAACTACCCCCCATAAACCAGATAAACCAGCATAAATTAAAACAAATATACTTACGCCAATAACACTAAATAATTTGAGATTATTTTCACTAGCATCAATACCTAAACTTTGCCAAATTTCCATAGCTTCGACAACTTTAACCATAGCTAACATAGCATAGCCAATAGCAATACAATTCATCGGAATAGCAAAGATAAAGGCTTTCACCCCTCGAAGAATAGCTGCCATATTTCCGCCGTAACGAATTTCAGTTAATTCCGCATCAGTAATAACTTCCGAACGTCGCCACATTTTAGCAAAAATGTAAATCATTATGACATGAGAAACAGCAAAAATCCACCATTCCCAATTACCAGCTATTCCTCGGTTAGCCACAACTCCTGTAATATAGAGTGGGGTATCTATAGAAAAAGTTGTAGCTGCCATACTTGTACCTGCTAACCACCAAGGAAGCGATCGCCCAGAAACAAAGAAATCTGCTAAACTTTTCGACCCTTTACGAGATAAATATAATCCCATCCACATTGTGAGGATCAGGTATAATAAAACAATTAGCCAATCTATTATTTGCATAAATTTCTGTTTAGTTAGGAATATTTGTATGTTTGACTTTTTTTCAGCTCATAGTTTCAAGTTTGAGAATACCACAGATTTTCATAGTATAAATTTACTGTTTATATCATTGATTTTCGTCTAAGCTCAAAAAGTATAGCAGTTATTTTATAAATTAGATACAGTATTTTCTTCCTCCTCTTTGTTAAGTCTAATCAGATTCCATGACTCATATCCAGTATTCTCTCAAATCAAAAATTTCTGTACCTCATAATATTTGATCCATGGTATATATAAGTATATTTTTTGTAATTTAGCCGTCAGCTATAAGTTATTAACTTATTATCTCACTCACCCTAAAGGATAAATTAGTTTCCAAGGAGAATTAAAAGTTACGACTAAAGTATACTCCTTTAACAATCTAAGGAATTTTTATTATTTGCGCTCTTGCTAACAACTAATGGCTGAATGCTTAATATTTTTTATTTATTCAGTTTAGTTATACAAATATAATTCCGATCATAAGAAATATGGTTTCAGCAAAACTTTATAACTAGGAGTATTGAGTGATTTTTTATCTATTTTTTCTCAATGCCTAGAAAAAAAATGATTGGGAAATGTTAACTAAACTATGGTAATATTGTTTTAGAGTATCGACAGGGGCAAAAGGTTGTTGTAACAAGCAGATAGCTATTGATGACTAGCAATCTTTAAAATCTAGTAAAATAACTAAAATAATTAGTGTAAAAATTAATCTTAAAGCTACGAACAATGAAAAGAATAATAATTGTAGATAACGAAGAAGATATGCATTATTTATTTAGGAGGAAATTTAGAAAAGAAATTAAAGCAGATCAAGTAGAAATCATTTCTTTTATATCAGCGACAGAAGCATTATCATACCTAGAATCTCCTGAAAAAACACACATAGATTTAATCATATCTGATATTAATTTACCGATAATTAATGGATTAGAAATGCTACAAATAATCAAAGAAAAATATGCACAAATCAATGTATGGATGTTAACTGCTCATGGCTATGATGAAAATTACAAACTTGCTAAAAAATATGGAGCTAATGATTATCTAGTTAAACCAATTAACTTTGAAGAAATCAAACAAAAAATCTTAAATCTATAGTAAAAAATATCAATTATCAAGATTATGTTAGCCAAAATACTTGTGGTGGATGACGAACCAGACCTAGAATTATTAATTTCCCAGAAATTCAGGAAAAGAATTAAAAAACAAGAACTCCAGTTTGTTTTTGTTCATAATGGCATAGAAGCTCTAGAAATTTTGGAAAATGAACTAGATATAGAGCTAATATTTACTGATATTAATATGCCAAAGATGGATGGACTAACTTTCTTAAAAAAGCTATCAGAAAGAGAAAAATTGACTGTTAAAACAGTAATTATTTCTGCTTATGGCGATTTAAAAACTATTAGAAAAGCGATGAATTTAGGTGCTTTTGATTTTTTAACTAAGCCCTTAGATTTATATGATTTAGAAATTACTCTGAATAAAACACTGAAGGCTGTGCAAGATAGTAAAGAAGCACTACAACAGAAAAAGTTAGCAGAGCAAGCTCATGCAGAATTATTAAAACAACAAACATTGCGTGAAAGTGAAAAAAGATTTAGAGCATTAATTGAAAATTCTACTGATATTATTATGATTTTAAATCCTGATGGCAAGGTTATTTATTCTAGTCCATTAGCCCAGAAATTTTTAGATAATTTTGATGAAAATAATTTGAATATATCAATTTTCAATATCATTCATGCTAATGACCGTCAGTTAGTCAGACATACTTTACAAAAAGTAGTTGAAAATTCATCAGAAAAACAATATATCAAAGAATTTAAAATTCAAAATGAGCAAGACAAGTGGCAAATATTTGAAGCAGTATTTACCAACTTAACTTCAGATAGTTATATAGAAGGAATAATTGTTAACTGTCATAATATTACAGATAGAAAAATAGCAGAAGAAAAACTACTCCATGATGCTTTCCATGATTCCCTAACTCAATTACCTAATCGTGCTTTATTTATGGATAGAATATCTAATGCTTTAGCTAGATATCAGAGACATTCTCAACAGCAGTTTGCAGTAATTTTTATAGATTTAGATCGGTTTAAGATAGTTAATGATAGTTTAGGACATAATGCCGGAGACCGACTAATTATAGAAGTAGCTAATAGACTTAAACAAGATATGCGGGATGATGATAGTGTAGCCAGAATGGGAGGAGATGAATTTGCTATATTATTGGAATATGTTAAATCTGAAGAAAATGCTGAATATATAGCTCAAAGAATTCAACAATTGTTACAGTTACCATTTTATATTAACGATCAAGAAGTTTATACTAGCGCTAGTATTGGTATTGTTTTACCCAATAAAGATTATAAAAGTCCTACAGATATCCTTAGAGATGCAGATACAGCTATGTATCGTGCTAAAACTTTAGGAAAAGCTCGTCAAGAAGTATTTAATACATCAATGTATGCTGATAATTTAGCACAACTTAAGTTAGAAATAGACCTGAGACAAGCTTTACAACGCAATGAATTAGAGTTATTTTATCAACCAATAATTCTACTAGAAACAGGTTTAATTTGTGGCTTTGAAGCATTAATTAGATGGAACCATCCACAACGAGGAATGATTTCTCCAAATGAGTTTATTCCTATAGCAGAAGAAACAGGATTAATTATCCCTATTGGTTGGTGGACTTTGCAACAAGCTTGTCAACAAACTTATAATTGGCAAAAAGAATTTTCTCTTCAGTCTTTAACAATTAGTGTTAATCTTTCTGGTAGACAATTTTCTCAATCCGATCTTGTTAAACAAGTTGATGAAATTTTATCTCGTACTTGTTTAGATCATCATAGTCTGAGGTTAGAAATTACTGAAACTACAATAATGGAAAATGAGCAAATTGTGATGGGAATATTATCAGAATTCAAAGCGATGAATATACAGTTAAATATTGATGATTTTGGCACTGGTTATTCTTCATTAAGTCGTCTGCGTAACTTTCCTATTGATACTCTCAAAATTGACCGTTCTTTTGTTATGACAATGGATGGTGAATCACAAAACTTAGAGATTACAAAAGCAATTATTAGTCTGGCTGCTAATTTAGAAATAGATGTGATTGCTGAAGGTGTAGAAACATCTACTCAACTAGCTTTGCTTAGAGACCTTAATTGTAAATATGGACAAGGATACTTCTTTTCCAAACCTGTTGATAGTTCCCAAGCAACTAAATTAATTGCCTCAGCTAAAAAATGGTAAACTAAAAGTTATCTTATTTAATCTTTTGACTATAGCATTTTTCAACTTACCAAAAAATTAAGGTATAAAGCCTCTCCATTCATGGAGAAAAAAGCGGTTGTTTGCGGAGCAGTCCGTTAGGATGGGATGGCGTTAGCGCAGCGGGTCCGTAGGAGCGGGTCTCCCGCTCTTAACAGAGCCGCTCCGCTTTATATGTCGCGCAGCGAAACGCCATATCCAATCAACCAAGAGAAGAACAAAAATCCTTGAGCACCAATCCTCTTTTTTATAAGAATAGGTAATTCTCAATTCTCAATTCTCAATTCTCAATTCTTGAATCAGGTACAGTTGTTTTTTTTCTTTTCTATTACCGAAAAATTGTGGGTATGTGCCTCCCTTTTTAAAGGGATAAAAAAAGAGACTATTCCTTAATATCAAGCCTCCTTATTCCAGAGGTACTGATAACTGATAACTGATAACTGAAATGATTACCTAACCCAAATTACTGCTCCCTACTCCCTAAAACAAGCCAATTTTGTATTTCACCAATATGGGAATTGCTATATATTAGTAATATAGCACTATGGATTAAGGTTAGGACATTTCCAAATCCTGTTAGGGGAGCTTTTCCCTATACGAAAAACCCTTTATTTAGTTTACTATTCCCTATTCCCTATTCCCTAGCGCGTAGCGCTATACAATATTAAAACTAAAATGAACCTATGCCAGCAAAAATACTGGTTGTGGATGATGAACCATCCTTTAAATCAATAATTAAGCAAAAGTTCAGAAATCAAATTCGGAAAAAAGACCTAGAATTTATTTTTGCTTCTAACGGTTTAATAGCTCTGGAACAGTTACAAGCTGAACCAGACATAGATATTATATTAACTGATATTACTATGCCAGAAATGGATGGCATTGCTTTACTATCTATTCTTTCTGATATTAATCATCCTACACTTAAAACAGTAGTTATTTCTGCTTCTAGTGATTTAGCTCTTGTGAGAAAAGCTATGAATCTAGGAGCTTTTGATTTTTTAACTAAACCCATCGATTTAGAAGATTTAGAAATTACAATTAATAAAACTTTAAATTATGTTCAAAGGTTAAAAGATGCTCTAAAACAGGAACATTTAATAGAAGCAGCTCAAAAGTTATATGACAGTGAAAAAAGACTAGAAAAATTCTTAGAAACTTTGCCAGTAGGAGTATTTGTAGTTGATGCTGATGGTCAACCTTTCTACACTAATCAAACTGCACAAAATATCTTTGGTAAAGGGATAATAGCCGAAACTACTCCAGAGAAAATTCCCGAAATTTATCAACTTTATTTAGCAGGAACAGAAAAATTTTATCCTTATGAACAACAGCCAATATTTAAAGCTTTAAAAGGAGAAAATGCTAGAGTTGATAATATGGAAATTCGTCAAGGGGAAAAGATAATTCCTGTGGAAGTATCAGCAAGTCCAATCTTTGATGATAATGGTAAACTAATTTACGCGATCGCTACTTTTCAAGACATTACAGAAAGAAAAAAAGCTGAAGCAGAAAGGATTCAATTTACTCAACAATTAGAACTTAAAAATAGTGAATTATCTAAACTTAATCAATCATATAGTCGCTTTGTACCAAAACAGTTTCTCCGATTTTTAGGACATGAAAGTATTGTCGAAGTTTCTTTGGGTGAATCTGTACAAAAGAAGATGTCAATTTTATTTTCTGATATTCGCTCTTTTACCACCCTTTCAGAAACTATGAATTTAGGGGAAAATTTTAAATTTATTAATTCCTATCTTTCCCGTATGGAACCTCTAATTACTGCTAATTATGGTTTTATTGATAAATATATTGGTGATGCTATTATGGCACTATTTGGCCGTTGTCCTGATGATGCTGTTGAAGCTGCTTTAGGAATGCTTTTAGAACTAAATAAATATAACATTCTTAGAAAAGAATATAATAAATCACCTATTAAGATTGGGATTGGAATTAATACAGGTTCTTTAATGTTAGGAACAGTTGGTGGAATTAATAGAATGGATACTACTGTGATTAGTGATGCTGTAAATTTAGCTTCTCGTCTACAAGATTTAACTAAAGTTTATGGTGCTTCTTTAATTATTAGTCAACATACCTTTTTTCAGCTTAAAGATTATACGAAATATAATTACAGGTTTCTTGGTCAAGTTCAAGTTAAAGGAAAAAAAGATGCAGTATCTTTATTTGAATTTTTTGATGCAGATCCGCCCGAACTGATCGAATTTAAAAGACAAACTAAAACCTTATTTGAGCAGGGGGTTATTAGTTACTATTCTCAACAGAAGGAACAAGCTACTGAAATATTTCAGAGAATTATCAGTTTAAATAATCAAGATAAAGCTGTTTATTTCTATCTTGAGGAAGAAGTAAGAAGGAAGAATGAATAAGGAAGAAGGAAGAATGAATAAGGAAGAATGAATAAGGAAGAATGAATAAGGAAAAATCTTAAATATAGTCCGGTGAAGAAGGAAGAAGTAAGAAAGAAAAAGATTTAATAGAAGGAAAAATCTTAAATTAAATATAGTCTGGTGACGAAGGAAGAAGGATTTAGTTATCTAGGAGAGAAGCTTTAAGAGAAGGAAAAATCTTAAATTAAATATAGTCCGGTGAAGAAGGAAGAAGGAAGAAAAAGGAAGAAGCTTTAAGAGACGGAAAAATCTTAAATATTGTCCGGTGAAGGAGGAATAAGGAAGAAAAAGGAAGAAGCTTTAAGAGAAGGAAAAATCTTATACCAATTACGAAAAGTAACGCTACGCTTCAGCTATGCTTTAAAAGTTAAATAGTCACCAAGGTTGAAAGTCTTTTTTTGACAATTATTAATCAGTCAGTATTGATTGTTTCTACTTTTAGTTTTCCCCCCACTCCCCACACTTCCCACACCTCCCTACCCAATTAGATATAGCATTATTTTTAAGAAATGGTATTACAAATACAGGACTTACGCAGAGATACCATATATAGAGTTCAAAAACTATAACGTTATAGTTTTGAACGCTACATACATGGTCTTTGCGTAAGTCCTAATATACTCCAGTGAAGGAAGAAGACTTTAGTTATCTAGGAGAAAAGCTTTAAGAGCAGGAAAAATCTTAAATATAGTCAGGACTTATGCAGAGGTACTACATATAGAGTAAAAAAACTATAACGTTATAGTTTTGAACGCTATATATGGTATCTCTGCGTAAGTCCTCATAGTCTAGTAGGGTGCATTTCGCTCTCACTCGCAAAGACTTCCCATATTCTTCTAATCACTACCTAAAAGACTAACTAATAAAGCTTTTTGAGCGTGCATTCTATTTTCTGCTTGATCCCAAACTCGCGATCGCTCTCCTTCCATAACTCCATCAGTAATTTCTTCATCTCGATGTGCTGGCAAACAATGTAAAACTATCACATCATCTGCTGCATTTTCTAACAATTTTTCATTTACTTGATAAGGTTGAAAAATAGGAATTCGACTATCGGCTTCCCCCTCTTGTCCCATACTTGCCCAAACATCAGTATAAAGCACTTGAGCATCCTTAACTGCTACCTGGGGATCTTCAGTAACTATAACTTCACTTTTACCATTAGCAATAGTTTTTGCTTGCTCTACAATTTCCCTATTTGGCAGATAATTTGCTGGAGTTGCTATTCTCACATTCATTCCTACCATTGCACAACCCAATAGTAAAGAATTTGCCACATTATTACCATCACCAAAGTAACTTAAAGTTACCCCTTCTAACTTGCCAAAAGATTCTTGAACCGTTAATAAATCAGCCAATATTTGACAAGGATGTTCTCTATCTGTCAGAGCATTAATAACAGGAATTTTTGCATAATTGGCAAAAGTTTCTAAGTCTTTTTGTTCAAAAGTACGAATCGCTAAAATATCTAAATATCGGTCTAAAACTCTAGCAGTATCAACCAAAGGTTCTCCCCGACTAACTTGAGTAACATTAGGATTCAAATCAATAACTTGACCTCCCAATTGATACATTGCCACAGTAAAACTTACCCTAGTTCTTGTCGAAGCTTTAGAAAATAAAAGTCCTAATACTTTATTACATTTAAGATTAATTTTACCAGATTTTAGTTTGCCTGCTAATTGTAAAAGTTCTGTTAATTCATCAGAATTTAAGTCGGCTAAACTTAATAAGTCTCGTCCTTTTAATTTATCCATAATTTAGGGAATAGGGAATAGTGGAAGAGAGGTTAGTATTAAACTGTACCTCTTTAGGGAATAGGTATGGAGGGAAGAGATATAGTCATTTTAAATAAGAATGAAACATTTTTTTTAGCTGAAACTCTTTGACAGTAGCAACTCCTTGTCTCACTCTAAACTAAAATGACTATATTAGTATTAAACTCTACCTCACTATCCTCAAAGGAACTGGAATAAAAATTTTTTATTGTTCTTGATGAGGATAGTTTGACACTTCCCAAGTATTTATAGCCAAGATTTTAGAATGTCTTTATTAAGTACCTAGATATAATTAATTTAATATTTGGAGAACGTAGAGAATAGATAATCAGTTTTGTAGCTTTTTTATTTGCCAATAAATTTATTTCTTGGTTGACAGTCGAATTGTAATACAAACCCAGTTTCTTATTAGGATCTAAAACGTTACAGAAACCGGGTTTGTCTGAGCAGATATCAATATTGTCAAATTTTAATACAAACCAGGTTTCTTATTGGCATCCTACCTACCCGAAAGTATTAAGAATAGGCAAAATACCTATTATACAAAACTATTAAAATTATCTCCCATTTATCTAACGCCCAAAAAATTAAATATTAAACTTCTTCCTTCTCTCCTAGATAACTAAAGCCTTCTTCCTTCTTCCCTCTTCCTTATACTATAAATTTTCAATTACCTTATCAATCAAATCATAACCTTGTGTCACAGTTTCTACCTGTGCCAACTTACCCCGCAACTCACCTGCTCCCGGAAAACCCTTAGAATACCAAGTCAAATGCTTACGAGCTTGCCGAATCCCGCGATCGCCTTTATATTCCCATAATGCTTGTAAATGTTCTTTAGCACATTCTAGTTTTTCTACTGCAGTCGGTGATACTTTTTCTACACCATTTTTCAAGAAATAATCAATTTCTCCCACCAAAAAAGGATAACCCAAAGTACCACGGGAACACATTACCCCATCTGCTCCAGTTTCCTCCAAACAACGTATTGCAGCATCCACAGAAAAAATATCCCCATTAGCAATAACTGGAATAGAAAGTATTTCCTTAACTTTAGTAATCCATTCCCATTTTGCCGGGCCATTATATCCTTGGGCACGAGTTCGACCATGTAAAGTTAACATTTGGGCACCAGCATCTTCCATTCTCTTAGCAAATTCTAGGATATTAATTTCCTTATTACTCCAACCAATTCTAGTTTTTACAGTAACAGGAACAGGTACAGCTTTTACGACTTTACTAACAATTTCTCCTGCTAATTCTGGCTGTCTTAATAAAGAAGAACCCCCACCATTTTTGGTAATTTTATTAACAGGACAACCCATATTAATATCAACAGTATCAGCTCCTTCTTTTACTGCCATTTCTGCTGCTTCTGCCAAAAAATCTGGGCGACAATCAAATAATTGAATACTTATTGGTCGCTCATTATTATCAACCTCCATTATTTGAGGTAATTCTTTCACATAATGTAAACCTGTAGCATTTACCATTTCAGTGTACATCATTGACTCTGGAGCATGACGACGAACTAGACGACGAAATACTAAATCTGTTACTCCTGATAATGGTGATTGAAGTACACGACTTTTTACTTCAAAGTTGCCAATTTTTAGTGGAGTAGATAATTTTTGTTTTAATTCAGGAGATAGAACAGTCATTTCAGTTATCAGTTATTAGTTATCAGTTATCACAGATTGGATTTATCAGGAAATATAAAAAGGGAACAGTTCAGCAAAAAACACTGCGGAACAATTAATAATTAATAATTACCCGTCCTCAATAATTAATACAAAGGGAGGCTTTAAACATTAATTGTTGAATGAATAATTAATTATTGACGCTTCAACTCTTAATTATTAATTATTCGGTAATAAGAAATAAGAAATCAAGACAATTATTTCTCACTTAAAAATCTAGGAATATATGCACCTTTCCACCTCTAGTATTTACCAGATTTTAATCTTTTGAAGTCTTACCTCTTTGAGATTTTAGTCACTCTAAGCTCTCTTAAATACTTGTTTTACCGAATAATTAAGGTTTAAAGCCTCTCCTTTAAAGAAGAAACAAGAGAAAATTTTCCTTTTATTCAATCCTCTTCCTAAAAGGAAGAGGTAATTATCAATTATCAATTATCAATTATCCATTATTGAAAAACAGTCTCTCAGTTAGCCTTCTGCGGAGGAAATTCTTTAACAGTAACCTCTGGTTTTAGCTGGAGGCTTGATAAATACTGAAGTTGATTTTTTTTCATCCCTCTAAAAGAAGCAGGAGACCTTATTTTTTCTGTCATTAATAAGTACCTGGACATAATTAATTTAATATTTTAATGAGGTAGAAAATAGGAATAAGGTAATCATAATTATCACTAATTAAGAAATACTTGAAGAAGGAAAAAAGGGAAATTTGATTGGGATTCAAACCACATCCAATTGTAGGAGACACTGACAGTTACTTTGTAAGCATTCAGCATTCAGATATCAGCTTTATTTCCTTGTCTTAAAGGAAATAAAAATTTAGAGATTTCATAGAATTACAAAGTATGGGTAAAAATCCATCATTTAACCTTAATAGTCTATCAAATCACATCATTTAAAAAGCTGTTTCGCAGCATTCCGTAGGAATATCTGACTGCTAATAGCTGTTTGCGCAGCATTCCGCAGGAAATGCTTACGTTACCTTGAGATATTAAACTTATCAGGGAAAATATAAAGAATTTTATCTACTTACTTACTAATATTTTATTCTAGTTTGGCAAAAGCTAGACAAAATTAGAAATATTGAGAAATAAATTTACATTTTACATCAGGCAAAAGCTTTTAACCAATGTAAATCATCCATACTAAAAAATCAAGTTCTTATTTAGCAAAGTATAATCTTTTAATATATAGCCATCTGATTTCAATTGTGAGAAGATTGTATTTTTTACGAAATAGGCAATAGGGAAGAAAGACTAGACTTTTTAGGAATAGTCAAATTCCCACTTCTAATTCCTGACTACTATATAGTAGTTCTCAGCCTTGATGAGGTACAGTATTTTTTTCTCCTCCTTCCCTACTTCCTACGGATGTTATACCAATTTTATAAATGTTTACTACAAATACTAATAATGTTTCTAGTAGTCAATAGTCAGTAGTCAGTAGAAGTAGTTATTATTATCATTTTTTTTACCTCAAACAATCTATTTGAACAAATATAGCAATCCTATTTTATTTGTGGCAAAAATCTTGCCGCTTTTTAGGGAACAGCGGTGCGAACCCGCGTCGGCAAAAGACGCAAGGGAATGGGCACCAAGAGAGGGAAAAGGGAAGAGGTGAGAGTTTCAACTTTTTTATTTACTTTTTAATTACCCGCAACCTATTTATGATTTTTATAGCCATCTGACTTAAACTATTTTAGTTGACTAAACTCTTTGTAACATTCTTTTTTCAAATTGGTATTACATGGAACATTCCCAGCTACTTCCTAAAATTTAAAACTTGTATATCTTACCAATTTCAGCAACTCTATGTTATACATTTTATAGTGGTAAATTTTGTATAAAAATTACATTTTGGAGCAGTATCATGGAAATGTTTCAAAAGGCAGTATCTATACTAGCTTTTTTATCTATCGGCTTCTCTTTAACAGAAGCATACCTCAAAGCCAATCAAATTTGGAAGCGAAAACATGAGCGTTTAGTAGTAGAAAGTATATCTGTTACGGCACAATTAGTTTCTTTATTTCCCTTATCTGTTTTTTCACTTAACTATCTTTTTGAAAGACAATATGTAGGTTTAATAGACAGTACAATATTTGCTAGTTTGGCAGTTTTCAATATAATTGTAGGAATGTCATTCTGGGTTCCTGGAGAAAGAAAAAAAGGATTCTGGACTTTAATCAAAGAAACCCTTAATTTTGAAAGAAAAGAAGCTGGAGATTTAGCTAAGTCATTTTTAAAACCTTCAGGAGCTAAAAAAATTATCAATATTTTAAGCCAGGTAGCTATGTATGATTGATGAAGTGCTTGACCCCAGAGAAAAACAATTTATTCAATCATTCGCTGACCATTGGGATATTAATTTTTCCTGGGAAATTTTAACTACAAATAAAGGGGCAGATGGTGCTATAAATATGATAAATTTACGTCAGGATGTCACTGATTATTTGGCAAGTTCTCCACCACAGAAACAAGTATCAGAATTAAAAGATATTATCAATGCTCTGGTGAATATTGATGAAGAAGTTTCAGATCAAGAAAAGCTAGTTATGGGAGAATTAGATGGCTTACTTTCTGAATATATTAGTCAAGAACCAAATGCTGCTAGATATCATGTAATAGTAGTGCCACAAAACGAACGACAAGTTCAAGTAGTGACGACTTCACTATCAGAATTAACAAGATATGAAGTAGGAGAAGGATTTGCTTATCATAGTAATCCATTTTATTCAAAAGAATATGCAGATGTAATCTCTGATGGTTATCGTAGTCTCAATCTTTTCAGCATTGTTACTTTAACTCTTCCTAGTCAAATAAATTCTATAGTTTCTTAGGATGAATCACCAAATTAATCAATTTTTAGAGAAATAAATGGGGATTATTCAAATAATTTAAACTGAAAAAATATTCTTGAAAAATTATGTTTTTCTATTTTTAATAATATTTATAGTATCATCTTTTTATATCGGCAAATTGTTGATGTAGTGGTAAATTATGTATCAATCAGGATTACATTTTGGAGCAGGATCATGGAAATTTTTCAGAAAGTAGTATCTATACTAGCTTTTTTATCTATAGGTTTTTCTTTAACAGAAGTCTACCTAACAGCTAACCAAATTTGGAAGCGAAAACATGAGCGTGTAGTTGTAGAAAGTATATCTGTTACAGCACAATTAGTTTCTTTATTTCCCGGATTTATTTTTGCACTTAACTATCTTTTCAATGGGGAATATGTGGGTTTAATAGACACTGTATTATTTGCTGGTTTGGCAGTTTTCTATATTCTTGTAGGAATGTCATTATGGGTACCTGGAGAAAGACAAAAAGGCTTATGGACTTTAATCAAAGAAACCCTTAATTTTGAAAGAAAAGAAGCTGGAGATTTAGCTAAGTCATTTTTAAAACCTTCAGGAGCTAAAAAAATTATCAATATTTTAAGCCAGGTAGCTATGTATGATTGATGAAGTGCTTGACCCCAGAGAAAAACAATTTATTCAATCATTCGCTGACCATTGGGATATTAATTTTTCCTGGGAAATTTTAACTACAAATAAAGGGGCAGATGGTGCTATAAATATGATAAATTTACGTCAGGATGTCACTGATTATTTGGCAAGTTCTCCACCACAGAAACAAGTATCAGAATTAAAAGATATTATCAATGCTCTGGTGAATATTGATGAAGAAGTTTCAGATCAAGAAAAGCTAGTTATGGGAGAATTAGATGGCTTACTTTCTGAATATATTAGTCAAGAACCAAATGCTGCTAGATATCATGTAATAGTAGTGCCACAAAACGAACGACAGGTTCAAGTAGTGACTACTTCACTACCAGAATTAACAAGATATGAAATAGGAGAAGGATTTGCTTATAATAGCGGTCCATTCTATTCAAAAGAATATGCAGATGTAATCTCTGATGGTTATCGGAGTCTTAATCTTTGCAGCATAGTGACTTTAACTCTTCCTAGTCAAATAAATTCTATGGTTTCTCAGGATGAATCACCAAATTAATCAATTTTCAGACATATAAATAGAAATTATTAAAAGTATTGAAAATGAAATAGATATTCTAGAAAAACTATGTTTTTAGTTTGTGAATTTTCAAGATATTTTGTATAATAAAGAATTAATAATTAAAAGCTGATAGCTGACTGCTGACTGCTGACTACTTACCAATAGAGAAGAAGAAAAAAATGTATTTTATGAATATGATAACTGCTATAGCAATCCTATTTTATTCGTGTCAAAAATCTTATTGCTTTTTAGGGAACAGGCAACAGGTAGAAGTTTCAGTTTTTTTATTTACTTTTTGATTTATTACAACCTATTTAGGATTGCTATATATATTATATACTTTTAAGAAACATCTCAATTTTTATTAAAATGTCAAATAAAACTTATGCAATTATCGGCACTGGTGCTGTTGGTGGATTATACGGTGCAAAACTGCAAAAAGCAGGTCATAAAGTTAGTTTTTTACTGCGTAGCGACTACCAACACGTTCTGGAAAAAGGTTTAATTATTGAATCAGTGGATGGAGATTTTAGTCTACCAGAAGTAGATGCTTATAACGATGTAAAAAAAATGCCAAGTTGTGATGTAGTTGTTGTGGCATTGAAGGCAACGCAAAATTATCTTTTGCCAGAATTATTACCACCATTAGTAAATAAAAATACTGTGATTTTGCTCTTACAAAATGGCATAAATATTGAACCAGAAATTTCCCAGATTATAGGAAGTAATACCTTAATAGGTGGGTTATGTTTTGTCTGTTCTAATAAAGTAGGAGCAGGTAAAATTCGCCATATAGACTATGGTATTATTACTATTGGGCAGTATTTGCCTAACTATACAGCAGCAGGAATTACAGAAAAAATTCGTGAAATTGCTCAAGATTTTGAACAGGCAGCAATTCCAATTGAGTTGAGCGAAGATTTACTTTTAGCTAGGTGGAAAAAGTTAGTTTGGAATATTCCTTATAATGGTCTTTCCGTGGTATTAGATGCTAGAACAGATGAAATTATGGCTAATACAGATACGCGGTTTTTAGCAGAACAATTAATGTGGGAAGTGTCAGCAGGAGCAAATAGTTGCGGGCGAATAATAGAAGATTACTTTATCCAAAAAATGCTAGACCATACGAGTAAAATGAAGCCTTATTTAACCAGTATGAAACTAGATTATGAAGGGAAAAGACCTTTAGAAGTTGAAGCAATTGTTGGTAATCCTTTACGAATGGCAAAAGAGGCGGGAGTTGATTTACCAATGATTTCTCTACTGTATCGACAGTTGAAATTTTTAGATGCTAGGAATCGGTCGGATAGTAAGTTTTTGCACATTTAAAAAAATTGATATTCGGATATGTTTAATTAATTGATAATGGATAATTAGAGTATATTTAGAGTTAGGGCGTTGCTGAATCAAGGGATGAAACTTTTGGGAATAGGTAAATCCCATCTTTTACTTCCTCTTTCTCCAAAACTACAATTCATCCCACAAATATGCAACGCCAGAATTAGATATAAATAGGTAGATAAAATTAGAGATTTACAAAACTATTTCATTAAGTAGGTATACAAAATTAATTACACACTTAGCAAAGCTGAATATATTGCTTTGTCAAGATTCGATAGAATTGGAATAGGTAAATAATTTTGTTTGGGTACTTATGAATTGTTTATTATCAATTATCCTTTGGTAAAAGTAGTAGTAGTAGCAATCTATTTATTATAGACTGTTTGTAAAACAAGTATTAAGAGAGGTTAGAGTGACTGAAATCTAAAAGAGGTAAGACTTAAAAAGGTTAAAATATGGTAAATATCCAGAGGTGGAAAAGTACATACTATTCCTAGATTTTTAAGTGACAAATAGTTGTCTTAATTTCTTATTACCTTTTCCCAGTTCAGTGTTCCCTGTTCCCTATCTCTTTTTTATATTTCCTGATACATTCAATCTCTTCTATTAATAACTGCTCCTAAATCTACTGTATTAAACCTAAACTCCTAATACCAATTCACTTTAAAGATGTCACAAATAGTTTCAAAACCAATAAGTAAAATAATTTCCTTAAATTATTGTGGCATCAAAGTTTTGAGTCTATAAAATTTTACTTTTGATTTTTAACTTCCATGAAACTGTATAACTTTACCTCAAAACTTATATCATGTTCGGATAATCAGTTATCAATAAAATTTCAGCTCTGACAGTATGGAAAAGATATTAAATTTCTACTTTTATGCTGAATCCTTTCTCTAGCAATTATTACTCCTTGATAATTATTTATAAGTATTCAACCGAACATGAGATTAGTATCAAAAATCAGCAGGAATTGGGAAAAATAACGGTTGCGAATATGAGCAAATAATTCAGTATTTATGTTCTTAATATATAAGCATTCAGCAGTCAACTATCAGCTAGAAGGAGGGATTATATCTAAGGAAAATTAAAATTTGTATTTGCGTAGCATTCCGCACGAAAAGCTGAATGCTAATAGCTGAATACTTACCTTAATATTTTCCTGATAATTTGACAAATAGGAAAAGTCAATGAACATGATTTATACTCTATAAATACCAGGTGAATTACTAAATTTTATACTACTTTTATTTAATCTTATACCAATTCACTTTAAAGATGTCATAAATAGTTTCTACTGTAGTGTCAAAGTTTTGAGTTTACAAAATCTTAATGCATGACTTTTG
>NZ_JBNHEQ010000008.1:29928-38997 GCF_050016015.1 Dapis hubbardiae BLCC-M172 | reverse complement strand
CTCCCCTACTCCCCTACTCCCCTACTCCCCTACTCCCTTACTATCTTAATTATAAGTGTTCAACCGGACATGGTATGATGCGTATAGAGGTACTGCCCCCACAAACTAATCATTCTTTAATGTAAAACACCCAAAATATCAGACCTGTGGTAGTCTGGGAATCAACTGAGTTAAGCTAAAATTAAATCAATGTAGAAAATACAGCATTTCCCGATGTTATGAGCTAGAGATTTAGGGGGTAAGATACCCACACCACAAGATTTTTAGTATTCAAAGTTGTACCTCATTTGTCCGAAATCTGCTGTATCAAATACTCACAATCTAAATTATGAAGCTGCTTCACAAAAAAACTCAAAAATCAGCAAAATGGCGGATGGTAAATAGGCCAAAAGTATGAGGAGCGATAAAGATTGTCTTTTAAGTAACAATAATAACTAAGAAAATTTCCGAGAAAATTCTGATATATAAACGAGATTATACTAAAAAATCAGTATAACAAACCATGACAAAATCAAAGAAATATTAAATAATAAAGGTGGTATCTATATTATACTTCTTTGTTTGTTAATACATCAAAATTAAATGTCACTATTATGTTAAAGGTAAAATCATTATGTCAGCATCAACAATAGGCTATATTAAGCTGGCAAATACCCTTAGTATAGTTAGCCAAAAGCAAGTTACTGGTAAGTTAGTCGTCGCTCATGGCAATCAAGAATGGCAACTTTACTTCCTATTTGGTCATCTCCTATATGCAAGTGGGGGTAAACATTCTACCAGACGTTGGCATCGAGCTATTAGTCAACATTGTCCTAACTTTAAATTTGAAGTCAATCAGTTAAGCAATAATCAACTATGGGAATATAAATTATTACAAACAGCCATTAGTGAAAATCAGATAACTTTAGGTCAAGCTAAGGCAATTCTCCGTACTATTGCGGAAGAAGTTTTTTTTGCTATTATTAGTCAACCTGGTTTAACAAGAAGATGGCATCCCCAGAAACACCCTAGTTCTCAAACAGCTCTGAGTTTACTTTTATCCAGACTAGAAATTAAAGAAGTTCTGAGTTCAGCAAAAAGAGTTTGGACATCTTTACAAGAGGAAGGTTTATGGCATATTAATCCCGATAGTACCCCTGTTGTCAGAGATGCAAATAACTTGCCAATTCAAGAAAATTCAGACTTTTTGTTGACAGTAAATAAGTTATTAAATTGCGATAGAACAATTTGGGATATTGCATTTTTAATGAAAATGTCATTAGTGGAAATAGCGCGTAATTTATATGATTTTGAACAACGAGGTTTAATTGATTTTAAGCAAGTAGAAGATTGGCTTTCACCCCCAGAAAAATCACGCTTAGTATCTGTAGAAAATAGTCGGCCTAAAGCTACAATTGCTTGTATTGATGATAGTCATCTTGTGGGTAGTTTTTTGGAGAAAATTCTCCAGCCATTAGGATACAAAGTTGTGCATATTCAAGATCCAATTAAGGGGTTAGCAGTCCTAGAAGATTATCAACCTGATTTGATTTTGTTGGATTTAGTGATGCCTAAAGTTAGTGGTTATACAATATGTTATTTTTTACGCAAAACTACTATGTTTAAAGATACACCAATTGTATTTTTATCGACTAAAGATGGTATTATCGATCGGACTAGAGCTAAGTTAATAGGTGCTAATGATTATCTATGTAAATCTTCTAGCCCAGAAAAAGTTGTGGAAGTTGTAGCAAAATATGTAAATAGACAAGAGTCTAAAAATTCCCAAATCATCAGTTTAGAACGAGCATATAATTTTACTTGTTTTGCTGTAGAAAACTAATGTAATTTTTGGTTTAATAAGTAGTTGATAATTACATATACTTAAATTAATATCCCGCTGTATTAAAATAAACGCATAATGACTAAAAAATTAAATCTATCGTACCTCCGCTGGAAAGTTGCTATGTTGTCTATATATTAGATCAATCTAGGTATAAAAACCCGGCTTCACCTAGGATATCTACAATTTCTTAGGCTTTAATTCAAGAGCGAACATTAAAGTATTAACCTAAAACCTATACCTAAAACTTTCTTATAGTTTCACCAAATGATTTGAAAAACTATATACTATAAAATAAAATAATATAGTTAATGAATAATATATGTTAGTAACTAATACAGGGTGCAATAAAATATGGAATGCTTTGGCTGTACTTGGCCAGAAACAAGCAACAGGCAAACTAATTATAGATAATGGGGAACAAGAATGGCAAATTTACTTTTGTCGGGGACTAATGTTATATGCCACAGGAGGATTACATCAAACTAGACGTTGGTATCGAGCAGTTAGTCAACATTGTCAAAATTTAAAATTTAATGCTGCTTTATTATCTAATGAAGAATTATGGGAATATCAACTTCTCAAACAGGGTATTACCCAAGAGCAAATCACTGTAGAAGAAGCAAAAGCAATTATCCGTAGTAGCAGCTATGAAATTTTATTTTCTTTAGCAAATCAGCCAGTTTTAAATTTAAACTGGCATTCCTATCAAAAATTAACTTCAGAAATTGTTGGTAACTTAGCATTATCTATATCAGAATTAAAACAAGTTATAGAGGGAGCACAAAAACTTTGGGAACGCTGGGAAAAAATGGGCATTAGTGAGATGTGGCCAGAGCAAGCTCCAATAGTGAAAAAATCTGTAAAGTCACAAAGTCGTTTCTCTGCAGCATCTTTAGAGGCGATTAATAATCAATTTAATGGTCAAAATACTTTGTGGGATATTGCAGTGCAAAAGAAGCAATGTTTAGCCCTAACAACTCGTACTTTATATCATTTTTTTAAACAAGGTTTAATCGAAGTTCGAGCAGTACCAGATTTACCCTCTCCTTTAGAACAATTACGCTTAGTTTACTGTGGCACAAATCGCACCAGAATTCCAATAGCTTGTATAGATTCTACACTAACAACAGGTAATTTTTTAGAGCAAATTCTCATGCCTAAAGGATATAAAATTGATAAAATTACTGACCCAATGGAGGGCATAGGGTTAATGGCTAAAAAGCCACCTCAATTAATATTTATGGATTTAGTTATACCTAATGTTAATGCTTATGCACTCTGTAATTTTTTGCGGACAGCTCCTGCTTATAAAGAAACTCCTATTATTATTTATTCAGGGGAAGATAGCTGGATAAATCGGGTTAGAGCGCAAGTAGCAGGTGCAACAGATTTTTTAAGAAAACCTGCAAGTGCAAATAAAATTTTAGAAATAGTAGAAAAATACTTAAAGTCAAAAAAACAGCAATCTAAAAGTCAAAGTAATTTAGTCACATCCCAGTCATTGGTTTTGGCAAGGTAATTGAATTGAGTTTAATACACAATAGACCTAGGCGTGAAAAAGATATAGATTTTTTGCGCATGGTAGGGAACAGGGAACAGGGAACACTTAACTGGGAACAGGTAAGATATTTTTACGAAAAAGGTAGGAAAAAGGATTTTTTATAGTGACTTTTTCTTTCTTTAGCTAATACAACTAAAAGGTTTATTTATTTTCTGGAGATGTCTAATAATAAAAATTTAACTAAGTAGGTGGGATAAAAGCTGATGATGTAGGTAAATAGAAAAATAAACTGTATCACAGAAATTACCAATGACAGAATCAACACCGCCCAAAATGCGAACCGAAAGCGATAGCATGGGAAAAATAGAAGTGCCAGCAGACCGTTATTGGGGCGCTCAAACTCAGCGATCGCTTATCTACTTCTCTATTGGGCAAGACTATATTCCACCAGAAGTTATCAAAGCATTTGCTATCCTGAAAAAAGCAGTTGCTCAAACTAACCACGAACTCGGTAAACTTCCAGAAGACAAAACAAAATTAATCATTCAAGCAGGGGAAGAAATTATTGCTGGGAAACTAGATGGAAATTTCCCACTACGAGTCTGGATGACAGGAAGTGGCACCCAATGCAATATGAATGTTAACGAAGTCATAGCTAACCGGGCGATCGAAATTGCTGGTGGAGAAATGGGAAGCAAAAACCCGATACATCCTAACGATCATGTTAATATGTCGCAGTCATCTAACGATACATTCCCGACTGCCATGCACATCGCTTCAGCGGTAGCATTACATGAAAAGTTGTTGCCGAAAGTTAAGAAAATGCGGGATGCACTGCAAGAGAAGTCAGTAGAATTTTCGGAAATTGTCAAAATAGGGCGTACTCACCTACAAGATGCAGTTCCGTTGACTTTGGGGCAAGAATTTTCAGGATATGTGGCGCAACTAGATGCAAATTTGCATCGTATTACTCATACATTGCCAGATTTGTACGAACTAGCTTTGGGTGGTACTGCAGTAGGAACAGGGTTGAATACGGTGAGTGGTTTTGCCGAACTTGCTGCGAAACATATTAGTGAAATAACCGGGTTGCCTTTTGTGTCTGCACCTAATAAGTTTGCTGCTTTAGCTGCCCATGATGCGATAGTAATGGCGAGTGGTGCTTTAAAGACTTTAGCTTGTTCGTTGCTGAAAATTGCTAATGATATTCGCTGGTTGGGAAGCGGGCCTCGATGTGGGTTTGGGGAATTGATTTTGCCTGCAAATGAACCGGGGTCTTCTATTATGCCTGGAAAAGTTAATCCTACTCAGTGTGAGGCGATGACGATGGTGGCGACTCAGGTGATGGGGTATGATGCAGCGATCGCTTTTGCTGGTGCCCAGGGTAGTTTTGAGTTAAATACTTATAAACCGATGATGGTTTTTAATTTGATTCAGTCGATTAATTTGCTTGCTGATAGTTGTAATAATTTTACGGATTTTCTATTAGTTGATTTGAAGGTAAATCAGAAAAAAATTGATTTTTATTTGGAACAATCTTTGATGTTAGTGACAGCTTTAAGTCCGAAAATTGGTTATGATAAGGCTGCGGAAGTTGCTCATTTTGCCCATGAGAAAGATTTAACTTTGAAGGAAGCTTGTTTGGAATTAGGTTATGTTTCGGCAGAGGAATTTGACGAGATTGTGATTCCTAAAAATATGACTCATCCAGGGAGTTAGTCGAGTCTAGTAAATGTAGGTTGGGTTAAACGGAGTGAAACCCAACAATAGACATCTTCATAAAATAGGGAACAGGGAAAACTTAACTGGAAGGAGAATTAATTGATAATTTATGGATGCTGCTAGAGCAAAAGCAAAATCCCTTGGCCTAACCAATGTTAACTTAGAAGCCAAAGATATTACAACCTTCCAGGAAACAAATAAGTACGCACTAATTACAGCTTTTGATGCTATCCACGATATGGCACAACCAGCTAAAGTCTTGAAATCAATTGCTGATTCACTTAAACCTGACGGAACTTTCTTGATGGTTGACTTGGGAGCATCAAGTAATCTGCACGAAAACCTGGAGCATCCTTTAGGACCGTGGTTATACACAACATCTTGTATGCATTGCATGACCGTTTCATTAGGACAAAATGGGGCAGGACTTGGTGCAATGTGGGGAGAACAAAAAGCACTGAAAATGTTAAATGAGGCAGGGTTTATAAATGTGGATGTTAAACAAATTCCAGAAGATATTTTCAACAATTATTATATTGCTAAAAAGTAAGCCGTAAAATGACTATAACTATGACAGAATTAGAGCTAATAAGTAAGGTATATCCGATTACGAGTAATTGCCAATTATTATATGAACAAGGAGAATATGCAGTTTTAGGTATTAGTCCATTTAATAGCTTTTTTTCTGAAAAAAATATAGGTACTTTATCAAATTGGGCGATGAATAATTTTAAGAGCTTTAATCTTTTTATCCCAGATGAACCGTATGTATATACACTAATGGCTTTAGGATATGATGAAGTTAAAGCTATAAAAAAAGCTAAAAGACAAGCTAATTATCTAATAAATAAATGTCTAAGAGCATTAACAGGATTAGACCTGTCAAGGAATGAAGCAGAAAAACTAATTATAGATTCCCAGTATTTGAATAAAAACACAAATTATCTCTCAGCACTAAAATTTTATGAAGATAAATATGCTAATGATATTGAATTTAGAAGAAACTGTCTTGAAACTTCTAGGCAGCTGGTGGAATCTCAAACAGACATTAGTAATTATCGGTTAGAAGTTGCTGTTAAGTATCTATTAGCAGAGTTACCTTTGTTTTTTAATAGTGCTAGTATTTTAGGTGAAAAGGAAGCAGTTTTTTGTTACCGGAATTGTTCGTTATTTATTCAAACTGTTTTTGAAAGAAAGGATGGTATTGTATTGAATAATCAAGGTTACATTGTTGTAGATATTTAGGGTTTGCTGAAAAAGTCTTTGTAGGGAGTAGCGGGTAGAAATAAGCAAAAATTGTAAACTTTAGGGGTTTTGTCTCCAAACTTAGGGGCAAATGGGATTTGGGAACCAAACCCCTACAATAAAATTTTACAACCTATAACTATTTAGGATTTCCATATTCTACGATCAAGATTCTTGAATCTGTTGGGATTTTTACTTGTAAATTTGTCATAAATTAAATTACTGTTAACTAATACAGCAGTAAAGAATCTGAATTTGGTGAAAAAGTAGAAGCTATTGATAGTAAATTTGAGGGAAGATTGAAAATTCGGTAGGTTGGAATGGAGCTGATTTAGCATTGTTGACTAATCAAGCTGCTTTAGCTGCGATTCGTAGTTATAGTGCAAAAGGGATTAAGTCTCCAAAGAAAATCAGGATTACAAATGCTCACTTTACTACTGCTTACAATGCTCTGATGAATCAAAAACAATCTCAGGATTTTAATTCTGATTCTAGTAAGTAGTGGTGTGACACAGCTAATTTTGTGCAAAATTGTAGGGTGTGTTAGACGGCTTAAATTCAGACTATGAAAAGAATTCAGGAATCCGTCGTAACGCACCATTTTAGCTGTGTCAGTCCAGTAGGGTGCGTTAATGAAATGTAACGCACCTCCTATCCCAAATATGTCTGCGTTACCCTTTGCTAACTATCTCAAATATTTCGGTGCGTTACGCTTCGCTAACACACCCTACTGGAATTTTGACTTTTGACTTCCATGAAACGGTATTACTTCTGTTGGGTTTCGGGAAACCCTCAACCCAACCTACGAGCAAAAAAACTCACTGCCATAACAACCAAGCACCCAAAATGTCATTTTATGTCTACGCTTTTCTTCTACCTAAATCATCCCTAGTATTGCCAAAAGGAATGGAGAAGGAAGTCCAACTAATTCCCTATCAAAATCTTGCTGCTGTAACCGAAGCAGATATATCTATTGAAGCAATACAAGAAACAGACGAAAAATTACTAGAAGCAGTTTTAAACCACGATCGCGTAATTAGAGAAATATTTCAGCAAACTTCCCTATTACCACTAAGATTTGGTAATGCTTTTGCTGCGGTGGAAAATATTATTAATCACTTACAAAATCATCAGCAACAATATCTGACGACTTTAACTCAATTAGCAGAAAAGGCAGAATATACTGTGACTTTTTCACCAGTTTCAGCTCCTTCTACTCTGGAAATTGGTCAAGCTCGTGGCAAAGCTTATTTATTAGCCAAAAAACAGCGCTTTCAACAACAACAAGCTTTTCAAACCGAGCAACGTCAACAGTGGGAAAATATACGTCAGTTAATTGTTCAAGATTATCCCAAATTAGTATTTAAAGACTGCACAGAAGGGGGAATTAAGCAAGTACATCTATTGGCCAATAGTGAAGCAGAAATTCTAACTACTCAAGATCTCCCAAAATGGCAAGCTGAGTGTTCCCATTGGCAAATTAGTCTGAGTGAAGCACTTCCCCCTTATCATTTTGTATAGCAGGGAACAGGGAATAGGGAACAGGGAACAGGCGGGAATCTCAAGTTTTTTATCTACTTTTTGATTACCCGCGACTTATTTAGGATTGCTATATCAAATCCGAGTGTTTAAAGAAACCGGGTTTGTTGGAGGTAAATGTTAGTATGGTGGGGCATTTAATACAAACCCGGTTTCTATCTTTTTTGTTAGATATCTCCGATAATTAATTGGTTAAATTTTAATTTCTGGAGATGTCTATTATTAAAAAGCAATCAGCATTCAGCAAACAGCAATCAGCAAGATTAGATGTTGACAAGGAGATTTAAACCCAAGTTCAAAAAGCTATTAAAAGTTTTAATTAATTCAAGGAGTTTGAAATGAAAAATTTCAAAGATCGGCGAGATAAAGGGGATTTACCCTCTCTTCCTAATCCTCTGAAAAAAACTACTGATGTAGTGGAAAATCTTACTGACAATTTACCCACAGAAAATTTATCTACTCTCAAATATGTACCAAATAAACTAACAGAAAATGTGGAAAATGTCACAGAAAAACTACCTCTACCTGGTTTAAGTGTTTTGATGGGAATGCTGCGTTCTATTAAAAACTTTTTTGGATTCATTTTTAGTCCGATTAAGAAGATATTTTTATGCCTAAAAAGACTATTTAAAATTTTCATAGCCATTCCCATAAAAATTTATTTATTTACACTTAAGGTTATCAGCAAAATTTGGTCATGGATTCAAGCTATTGTTAAAGCTTGTATAAATCTAATTATCAAAATATATGAATTTACAATTGATATAATAAAAAAAGTATTTTTCTGGTTAAAAACATTTGTTCAATTATTTATTGCTCTTCCAGTAAAAATATATTTATTTATAGTCAATGTTATTAGCAAAATTTCATCATTTATCAGATATATTGTTAACATTATCATAACAGTTATTACTACAATTATCAATTTTTTTAAACTCCTCTTTTTAAACCCATTGTCTTTACTTACTAATCCATTACAAAGTTTGAAATCTATTGGTAATACTGGAGGATAAATTGTAGAAAAATTACCTGAAGGACTAGAAAAAGTTACAGAAAAATTACCTGAAGGACTAGAGGAAGTTGCAGAAAAATTACCTGAAGGACTAGAAAAAGTTACAGAAAAATTACCTGAAGGACTAGAGGAAGTTGCAGAAAAATTACCTGAAGGACTAGAAAAAGTTACAGAAAAATTACCTGAAGGACTAGAAAAAGTTACAGAAAAATTACCTGAAGGACT
>NZ_JBNHEQ010000008.1:0-29828 GCF_050016015.1 Dapis hubbardiae BLCC-M172 | reverse complement strand
TACAGAAAAACTACCTGAAGGATTAGAAAAAGTTGCAGAAAAATTACCTGAAGGATTAGAAAAAGTTGCAGAAAAATTACCTGAAGGACTAGAAAAAGTTACAGAAAAATTACTTGGTAGTAAGCAAAATAAAAAGACAAAAAACCACCAGACAAAACCCCTGGGAAAGCCAAAAAAAAAACCAGAATCAGATCCACCAACGTCACAGTCAGAGTTCTCGGAATTACCAACCGATATAGACGAACCATCCCCATTAGGTCTCCCATTTTTCCAGGAGTCATCGACACCGCCCATCGATATAGAACAAGAAGACCCAGACCTAGTTTCCCCCGCAGAAACTTCAGAAATATCAGACGAAGTTTATAAACAGAATGAAGGATTAATTTATATTCAAGATTTATACTCTAAGGGCAAGGCAAGTAATCTCTATACTTTAGATATAAAATCTGGTAAAACATTCTTAATTGGTTCTATGGGTATGCATATAGTAGACATTGCTTTTTGTGGAAATATACTTTATGGAATTCGATGGCGGGACTCAAAAACAACAGATTTAGTCAGAATAAATCCTAATACTGCAAAAACTAAAATTATTGGTAAATTGGGTAATAGTAAAGTAGCTAGTTTAGCTTTTTCTAAACATAGAAATGCTCTATATGCAATGGGTCCTCAAACATTATTAAGAGTAAATCTAAAGACAGGTGCAGGAAGAGTTATTAAGTCTTATAAATCTTATTATCCTTTTTATTGTGGTGGTTTAGCTTTTGATAGTAAAGGTCGAGGTTATTCAGATTTTGGTAATAATTCTAATCAGAAAAGATATCTGATGCGACTTAATAATAATGCTAGTCCTATTACTATTGGTGGTGCTAGTGGAGTTAAGAATTCTGGTTGTCTAGATTTTTACGGTGATGAATTATTTGCTATATTTAATGGTCAAATTTTTAAGTATGATTTAGTTACTGGTAAAGCTAGGTTTGTAACTTATACAGAAAAAAAAGTTTCTTGGGCTGGAATGAGTATTATGGCGCTACGCACAAGTCAGAAGCTATAGGATTTGATATTAAATAAATAAAATGTTAAAATTTTAAGATTTAAAACTTTAGTTTGAGAGGTATTGAGTTATGAGAGATTTAAGTAATGTTCCTATAGATAAGTTGGATCACGAACATTATCGTCAAATGTTAGTTCGTGATGGTCAACGTCGTTTTAATGAGTGGCACAGGGAATATCTAAGGTTTCAGCAAGGGTTTCTCCAGGATCAGAGACGTCGAATTCAGGAATTAGAAAATTTGCGTGAGTCTATTTACAGATATAATAAACGTCGTTCCCAAGAATCTCGAAAAGAGTTTTTGCGTTATCAAAATAAGTTTCTGAATGAAATGCGTCGTTATTAAGTTGATATTTTTCCACTCCAAGTTAATCAGGTGGGGTGGAAATTTATCTTCTTATACACAGATCAAAAACATCTAAAATTCTGGCAGTTTTCGGGATTAATTTTGACACTAAAAAGTATTGATTATGATTATTAAATAGATAATTTTTGGGAGATTTATCCAGAAAAAAGAGTAGAATAAATTGAACAAATAACAGTTGAAACAGTGAGTTACAAACAGGTATTTCAGAAATTACTTTCTAGAGCAAAAGAATGGCTTGTAATTTTCATCCATAGGCACAAATAAAAATAAAAGAAGCTGTCGCATATGATGATACTATAAGCTTTAGTTAGGAGTTGAATTTCCCCTAAGTTTGACTATCTTAATAAACTCTACCCAATGCTAAATTATCAAATTTACTCTCACATAGCAGTCGAAGCAAAGATTAAAACATTTATAAATCCTGTTAGCGGAGCTTTTCCCTATACGAAAAATCCTTTGACAGTTTACTGTTCCCTATTCCCTAGTGGGTAGCACTTGTTAATCTAATATTGTTTAATTGCTCTTTGCATACTTCGTTTATCGTCTCGCCTCTTAATAGTTTCACGCTTATCATAAAGTTTTTTACCTTGTGCCAAAGCAATATCAACTTTTACCCAACCACGCTTAAAATACATCCTCAAGGGTACTAAAGTTAATCCCTGTTGTTCTACTTTTCCAATTAATTTCCGAATCTCTTGTTTATGTAATAATAATCTTCTACTACGGCGAGGTTCGTGATTAAAAAACTCTCCTGCTTTTTGATATGGGGAAATATGAACATTAAGTAACCATGCTTCATTATTACGAATTAAAGCATAACCATCCCGTAAATTGACTTTACCTTCCCTAATTGATTTTACTTCTGTTCCTTGTAATGCCACGCCAGCTTCATAAGTCTCTATAATATGATAATTAAATCTTGCCTGGCGATTATCACTAATTAGTTTTTGTCCTTCACCACTTTTTTTAGCCATAATATATTTTTAGTCTCTAGTCTCTATTTTTATTCTGAACTTTTTATTATACTATAAAATTATTTGCTATGACAACAGATTAATGTAAGCATTCAGCCGTCAGATATCAGCTATCAGTTATGACTTATTAATTCATAATTTTGGAAAGAGGAATTATTCTCCTTGGAGAATTAAAAGTTATCAAGAAAAAGGTCATCAGCTAACCTTATTCAAGAATTAAGAATGCGCGAATTAAGAATGCGCGAATTACCTCTCCTTGAAAAGGAGAGGATTGACAAACAGGAAAATTTTTATTTATTATCCCCTTAAAAGGGTCGGCTTTAAACCACAATATTTCGGTAAGTTATTACCTTCAAAAGCTGAATGCTGAATGCTAATAGCTTAATGCTTAAAATTACCCTGGTAATTTTAAGAGCGATCGCTCTAAAATAACCATATTATAACCAATCACTGAAGTCCGAGCTACCATTCTACCTTGAGAGTTAATTAATGCCAATTTATCAAACTCTAAATTTTGCGCCTCCTCAAACATTTGATTAACTAATTCGTCTTGTTCTTCTTGAGTCATATAATACCAATCATTCTTCACTTCAACAGTTAATAAATTACTGGGTAAATCAAACTTTAAAGACTCAACAATTCCACCACCATATTGATTCGCTAAATCATCAATCTGATTTTGAATTGACACTAGAAAAATTTGCTCTGGTGTTAATTTTGGAGGTTCCGGCGCAACAGGTTCGATAGATTCAGGAGCTTCTGGCAATGTCAAATCTGAAATTTCCTCATTTTCTGTAGCAGGTAGAGACTCTTCGGTAGGTATCGCCTCTGTTAATTCAGACTCCGCAACAACAGGAATATCCGCTACTTCAGTAGTAGGTTTATTAGAAGGAAAAGAAACAACAATAATTACCAGAATTAGGGCAAAAATACCAGCGATCGCCCCAGTCAACAACCCATCAGAAAACTTCTGACTTAGGGACTCTGGGAGTAAGGAACGAACTAACCCCAAACCTTGCTGCCAAAGTCCAGGTTTGGCCACAACTGATTCATTCTCAGTAGTTGGTTGTTCTTGAGGTTGGGTTTCGGATGTGATAGAAGGAGTTTCTGTTGTTTCCTGAGAAACTCCTTCTGTTTCAGGTTGTTCTAAATTTGGTTGGTTTGATTGGTCTTCTGACATTTTTTCTATACCTTTTGGAGGAAGCAAATCGACTAATAAAACGATAAATTAATAAAAGACAAATTTGTACTCTGGACTATAGTCCTTTTTCTACTTAATTAGGACTGACGTAGAAACCGGGTTTATCAATGAAATTTCCTGAGAAACAATAACCAGGGTAATAAACCCAGTTTCTTGTTTGGGTGCGTAAGTCCTATTAATTTATTTTCTCATTAATTATGAGTATAAAACGTCGTCAATTTTTATTTTTAACTGGTCTAAATAGCGTCACTCTTGCTGGTATTTTAACAAAAATGTTTAACACTCATACTAATGCACTAGAATTAAGCAATGCTTCCCCTCTCAAAACTAATCCTATTTTTCGGTTTGTTTCTGTTGCCGATACTGGTACAGGAGGCAAAGATCAATTTGCTGTAGCTGAAGCTATGAGACGGTATTATTTACAATATCCTTTTGATTTTGTAATTCTTGGTGGTGATAATATTTATGAGGATGGAGAAATTGAAAAAATTGGCGATGTTTTTGAGAAACCATACAAAGCTTTACTTGACAATAAAGTGAAATTTTATGCCTGTCTGGGTAACCATGATCTGAGAAGTAATAATGGAGAATGGGAATTAGAATATCCAAATTTTAATATGGCAGGAAGATACTATACTTTTGAGTATCAACCTATTCAATTTTTTGCCTTAGATACTAATATTAATGCTGACTGGAAAGCGCAATTAAATTGGCTAGAAAAAGAACTAAGTAACAGTCAAGCACCGTGGAAAATAGTATTTGGTCATCATCAAATTTATTCTTCGGGAATGTATGGCTTAAATGAAGAATTTATTGAGATTTTAACTCCTCTATTTAAAAAGTATCAGGTGCAGGTTTATATTAACGGACATGAACATGATTATGAAAGAACTCGCCCAATTAATGGTACGACTTATTTGACTTGTGGTGCTGGAGCAAAACAACGTCTTGTAGATATATCGGAGTGGACTGAATATGCTACAAGTGATTTTAGTTTTGCTGCTTTTGACGTTTATAATGACCGTTTAATTGTTAGAGGAATTGATGTTAATAATCATATTTTTGACCAAGGTGTAATTAAGCTTTTTAATAATTGATAATTGATAATTGATAATTGATAATTGATAATTGATAATTGATAATTACCTGTTCTTATTTTATCGTAGGGGTTTTGCCTCCAAACCCCTAAAGTTTTTTTCACAAATCATATCATGTCTGCTAGCATCGGTATTGTATAGGGAAGGTAAGGAAGAAGGTTGAAAGCCTCTCCTTTCAAGGATAAAATAAAGAAATAAATTGCTTTTAACCAATCCTCTTATTTTTATTTTTAAGAAGAGGTAATTATTAATTATTAATTGTTAATTATTAATTATTGAACTTCAACCTTCATTTGGAGGCATTTCTTTGTTGCTAAATCCCTGAATTGTAGTTTGTATAGCCAAGGCAATTAAACCTACAGTAACCATAGCACACATACAGGCTGCAAAAGCAATAACTCCTACTACTAAAGTACGAACAGCACTAGACATATTCACCACAAAAACATTATCTGAAATAATCGGTTTTCTAGCAAATGTCTCAGCAATTGATTTCATTAATAAATAGGCAAGTGTGGCTAATCCACCAGAAATTATAGAACTTGCTAAACATTGTAAAGGGTTGACTTTAGGAGTAGATTTTTTGTTTGATTTAGAAGTTGAATTTGTCATAGTTTCTGAATGTTTGAATTACAAATAAAAAATGATTTGATGAAATTGGTTATGAATCAGATTTTGCCGTTAATTTTTTGACAAAATTTTGATGTTCTGAAGAATTCATCCCCTCCTGTAAAGTTGCTAATACTTGAGCTAAATTTCCTGTAAGTAAAGCTGTTCTATCTAACCATAATCCAGGAAAATACTCACTACAAATAACACCTTTTTCATTTGGTTGAAGTTGAATATATTTGCCTTCTCTTAATCGAAACCAATCAAATTCTCCATCATAAATTCGCCAAACTAAATATTCTTGAACTTGGTTACGTCGATAAACTTTTAATTTATCATGTAAGTCAATAGAAGCTGTACTAGCTGATATTTCGACGATTAATTCTGGGGCACCTTCTACATAGTCATCTTCGCTAATTATAGATTGTCCATTTTCGATAATTCTGAGTAAAGCATCAGGTTGAGGTTCATTGTCGGCATCCAGACGTACTGTACAATTATCCCCTACTTCAACCCCTGGTGTAATTGACCAATATGTGCCTAACCAAGTTATAATAAAAGCATGAGGATTACCATGTTGTCTAATTCGTAACGCTGATGCCATATAAACTATTCCTTCAATTAATTCAGCTTTTTTAACATGAGGCATTTGTTCATAACGCTGTTCAAATTCAAGGCAGGTTAGTCGGTCTCCATTTTCTAGGGGTGGAATTGTTTTTTGGGGTTTTAATATTGTTTGAGACATGTTCAATAATTGATAATTGATAATTGATAATTGATAATTACCACTCCCTAAAAGGAAGAGGATTGAATAAAAGGAAATTTTTTTTGTTTCTCCTTGAAAGGAGAGGCTTTATACCTTTATTTTTCGGTAATTTCAGTTAAGGTAAGGGAATAGGAAATCGTTCCAAGTATTAATTATTTAAAACATGATATTTAATATTACTTCTAAATTTTGTTGGGTTTCCTGACGTCAACCAAACCTACAATATTAATTATTTAAAACATCATATTTGACATGACTTCTGAATTCGGCTTTGCATAAATGCGGGATAATTTTAATAGTTTTGTGGAATAGGCATCTTGCCTGTTCCTTAATATTTTTGGACGGGCAGGATGCCCATCCCACTTAATATTCATGCCTTAATTCAGCAACGCCCTGAATTCTTCATTTTGTTGGGTTTCCTAACGTCAACCCAACCTACAATGTTAATTATTTAAAACATAATATTTGACATGACTTCTAAATTCTGAATTCTGAATTCTAAATTCATCAATGTGCAATACTAATACCACTAGAATTAAACTGTGCTATCCAGAATTCTAAATCTGGGTCAGCCATTTTCGCTTTTACTGCTGCCTCAACTTCCTCTGCTTGAGCTTGAGATTCTGTTAAAGCAAACATAGTCGGTCCTGACCCTGACATCATAGCACCTAATACATTCTCGGAGGCAAAAGCTTCTCTTAATTTTAATAATTGGGGATATTCTGGTAAAGCTACCTTTTCTAGATCGTTATGTAATAGTTTGCCAATTTCAGCGTGGTTGTGGTGAGCGATCGCCGATACCATTGGTCCAGAATGTACTCTTTGTCTACTACTTTCCTGACCTTCTGTATCAGTAACATAAGTATCACCGAACTCTTGACGGTAAGTTTTATACGCCCAAGGTGTAGAAATAGAGAGACTTTTGTATTTAGCTAAAACTACATAAATATGGTCTAAATTTGGCAGTGGGGAAAGCACTTCACCCCTCCCAGTTGCTAACGCAGTTCCCCCACCAATACAGAAAGGAACGTCTGAACCCAACTGCGCTCCCAACTCTTCCAACTCCCCGTGAGTTAAACCCAGTTCCCACATTAAGTCTAAACCAACTAATACTGCTGCTGCATTTGTGGAACCTCCTGCTAACCCTGCTGCCACAGGAATATTTTTATGGATAGTAATTTCAACCCCACCGTATCGAACAAGTGCTTCTGGAAATTGTTTGCTCATCAGGGAACCAGCTCGGTAAGCAATATTAGCCTCATCTGCGGGAACTAGAGGATGCTTACATCGTACAACAATACTTTCAATACCGATAGAACGAATATCTATTTTATCTGCCAGACTAATACTTTGCAAGACCATTGCTAATTCGTGATAGTTGTCTGGGCGATCGCCGATAATTTCTAGATAGAGGTTTATTTTAGCAGGGGCAATTAATGAGTAGGAGTGCATTTTAGGTAGTATTAGATAGTTGGATTCTTTTAGTTTATCTCAGCATGGTGACATAAATCAATAGCAAAATTTGTAGGGTGCGTTAGACGGCTAAAATATAGACTGTCAAAGGTATTTAACAATCCGTCCTAACGCACCATTGCATAATTGTCAGTCCAGTAGTAGATTGATGGGTCTAAAAATGTCGGTTTCGTTGAGCAGTAGCGAAACCCAACAAAACCTTCGTGGTATTGGGTTTCCCCTGATAATTACAGCGCTTTTCATTTCAGTAGACCACAGTAGACCACAGTAGGGGAGTAGGGAAGTAGGGGCGAATCGCGATTCGCCCCTACTGGGTTTTGGTTATGACGGTGTGGTTTCTCCATCTGAAAAGCGGTGTAATATCAAATCCGGTAGTATCGGTAGAATTCAAGGCCGTAGGGGTTTGGTCTCCAAACCCTCTACAAACTAGGATTTTTCGCTCTTTTCTGATGGTAAAACTTTATTCTCCAAAGCAAGCGGATTTGATATAAGTAGGCAGATGGGAGTTTTCTACCTTTTTCTTCAGCTTTGTTGGATGAAAGTATGCCGAAACAATAGTAAGAATGATTTTTCTGCCTCGCATTACCCTAAAATCCTCACTTTTTCAGGGCTTAAAATTGCTAAAACCTTTATCTGTCAATGCTTTTAGATTTAATCAGCACGCCCTAACTATTGGACAATAGATGAATATAACATCAATTTTTGACACAAAAAGGCTGAAACCTTTATCTGTCAATGCTTTTAGATTTAATCAGTACGCCCTAACTATTGGACAATAGATGAATAGAAGATCAATCTATAGAAAGAGAGCAATATAATGAAAAAATCCCCCTGAAAAAGGGATACTTCCGGTTCCCCCCTTCTCAAGGGGGGTTAGGGGGGATCTCCTGCAGTGTACCTCATGCTTACTAAGAAATTTTATAGTTAATTTTTAGTTGATGTCGTCACAAAGACGGCGATCTTCTTCTTTCACGTTGGGGTTATTTTTCAAATAGTCACGCACCCAGTCACAAGTATGCTGGAGTAAGTGATCGAGATTAAACTTCCAGAGTTTGACTGTGTTATCACCACTTGCAGTAGCTATCAACTCACCATCAGGGCTAAATTCGGCATTGTAGATTACATCCTGATGCCCTTCTAAGGTTCTCACCAGAGTTCCGTCTGGTTTCCAGAGTTTTACTGTCTTTTCACTTCGAGTAGCTATCAAGTTACCATCGGGACTAAATTTGGCATCATAGACCGCATCTTGATGCCCTTCTAACGTTCTCACCAGAGTGCCGTCTCGTTTCCATATTTTGCCTGTATTACCACTTGCAGTAGCTATCAAGTTACCATCAGGGCTAAATTCGGCACTGCTAACACCCTCCTGATGTCCTTCTAGGGTTTTCACCAGAGTTCCGTCTCGTTTCCACAGTTTCACTGTGTCGTCAGCACTTGTAGTAGCTATCAAGTTACCATCAGGGCTAAATTTTGCAGTACCGACCCCATCTTGATGCCCTTCTAGGGTTTTCGCCAGAGTGCCATCTGGTTTCCACAGTTTCACTGTGTAGTCATTACTTGCAGTAGCTATCAACTCGCCATCGGGGCTAAATTCTACACTATATATCTCGTCCTGATGCCCTTCTAGGGTTGTCACTAGAGTGCCATCTCGTTTCCACAGTTTGACTGTCTTGTCATCACTTGCAGTAGTAATCAACTCACCATCAGGGCTAAATTTTGCAGTACCGACCCCATCTTGATGCCCTGCTAGGGTTCTCACCAGAGTGCCGTCTGGGTTCCAGAATTTGAGTGTATTTCCACTTACAGTAGCTATCAATTCACCATCAGGGCTAAATTTGGGACTAGAGACCCCATCTTGCCCTTCTAGGGTTTTCACCAGAGTGCCGTCTGGTTTCCACAGTTTCACTGTCTTGTCAGCACTTGCAGTAGCTATCAAGTTACCATCGGGACTAAATTCGGCACTGTATACCTCATCCTGATGCCCTTCTAGGCGGTTATACTCCCGCCACTCTATCATTTTCTGCAATATTCCTGTTGTTCTGAAAGGGATGTAAGCTTTTAGTTGACCAGCATCTTGCAATTTCTTTAGTTCTTTCCCAAGTTTGATGACATCTAACTCTGTCTCTATACTTTGGTTAAAGGGAGTTTCTAAGGTGGCTATTTTGGCTCTGAGATCGGCATTTTTTTCAGTAATTTCAGCAAGTTGTCTCTCAAGCTTTACCAATGGCCCCGCTCCAGAAACCAAAACCAAACCAACCGTCAACCCCAAAACAGTTAACTGCCTCCGGCGCTGTCTTTGTTTCTGTTGTTTCTCTTCCCGATCGCGCAACTCCAAACTCAACCGAATAAAAACCTGCTCCTCCCCACTCAACTCCAACAACCTTTCCTGCTGCCATTTCTCCGCCTCCGCCAAAACCAACCCCCGCAACAACGCCCCATTATCCTTATCCTTCTCCACCCATTGTGCCAACCTACCCTTCAACTTTTCCTGCCAAACCCTAAACTCCCGACTCACCGCCATCCATCCCCGCAACATTCCCCATTCTCTTATCAACGCCTCATGGATAACCTCCACCGTTTCCTCACCAGTTTTATCTAGCCCCGTCACCACCAACCGAGCATCAGCTAACTGCCTCACCAGATCCCAATTATCAACTCCCACCTCAGCACGAGTCGCCACCTTACGAGTATCCTCAGTTCCCATCCCTGGTTGCACCAACTGAATAAACACCCGTTCCGCCTTTTCCCTATCTACCTCACTCAACTTTTCATAAACATCATCCGCATAACTCGCCAACGCCTGATCAACTCCTCCCACTTCCTCATAACCTTGGTGAGTAAGCTGAGAATTACTTTGCTTACCCCACAAACGCTCCAGAGCAAATTCCAACAAAGGCAAATTACCAGGCGATCGCTCCACATCCTTTAATATCCGTTGAGTCAACCCAGACTCCAACCGCACCCCCAACTTTTGCGCAGGCAATTCAATAACCGAGCGCAACTCCTGACTATTCATCGGTCCCAACTTCACATCACTATTCTGCAAAGCATCCGCCAACGAACGATCGGACAAAGCATACCCCAAAAAATCAGCCCGCAGAGTCATAACCAAAGTCAAGTCTGGAATATTTGCCACTGCATTAAGCAACCTTTCCAAAAACAACACCCGCTTTTCCTCGTCAGTACAAAGAGTGTAAATTTCTTCAAATTGATCCGCCACCAACAACAAACGACTGCCTGGATGTTTCTCCAAAATAGAAGCTAACCATGTTGATAAAGTTGACTCTTTTTCTTCCAACAACATAGAAAGTTGCAACGCTTCAATATCTTGTACAGTTTCCTTATTTTCTGGTTGCTTGAAACGAACCAAAGCACGAGCTAATTCATCAAAAGGATGAGCTTTCGGGCGAAACTGTTCAATTTGCCAACTCCCTTGAGAACGCAACCGAGGAACCAACCCCGCAAACACCACCGAAGACTTACCACTGCCAGAAGGCCCTATAACCGCCACAAATTGTTGTCGTGCCACTGCTGCCACAAGCTGCTCAGTGAACACCTCTCGCCCAAAAAAGTATTCAGCATCAGCTTCTCGGAATGCAAACAAACCTTTGTAGGGACAACCCCCAATTAACCGCTCCTGCAACTGAGGCCATGCTGTCATCAATAAATTAGTAGGAATAATAAACGCTGCCTTAGCATCCAACCGTTGTTTTTCCGCAGCAACGGCCATCCCCACAACGCCCTCTAAAGTTTCGTCCCAAACAGGAGTACCACTAAAACCTTCCTGCAAAGCATAACCAGTATTGTCAATATCTTCTAGTTGGACCCAACCATTAGCAGTACCACCCCGTAACACCCCATTGGCCCAGACACCATTTTCCTTACCTTTGGGAAACCCAAAAGCACGAAAATTATGCCCCCAATATTCCTCAGAAGTCATCAACCGCACTGGGGAAGTATTATTAGGAATGGTTGTTAATTCCAAAACGGCAATATCTTCTAAAGCTGCCTGTGGGTTAACAGGCAACCATAAAATTACTTTAGCTATCAGAATTTCCCCAGGGGCAACTTGAGGAAAATCTAATTTAACTTCTGTGGTTGGCATTTCAGCAGTATTACCATTGATGCCTAATGCCAAAGCTACTACATGAGCGCAAGTCAGAATTTGATTTTCAGATACTAAAAAACCCGCTCCTTTTACTTGGTTTGACTGAGAATAAATTCTGACAATAGAGTGGTCAAAGTTAAGTATTGTAGTCATTATTTATTATGCCATTTTAGAGTAATTTCATAGTTAACTTCTGCCTCTCCAGAAGCAATAATTGCACCCATTTCAGCACTTAATTTAATCCCAAATTTTACCTCTACTTCATCAGCAGGTTCATTCATACTTCTAACTTTTTTAATAATAGTATTAGCCACAGGTTTAATTTTTTCCATAGCCGAATCAAAACTTTTATTAGCCTTCCTAGTCACATCATCTGTTATGCCAATACGGTCATCAATTTGTTGGGGAGGTGCATCTACTTCAATAAGAATAAAGTCACCATCTTCTAGGGGAAATTCTACAATTTGCTTCATAATAATTTGTTTAAATTTTGTGTTTAATTTTATCGTAACTTACGCAAATTCGTAGTAGACCGTTTCATCTAAAATGGTGCAATAGGTAGGGGCGGGTTTCTCAGGAAATTTTTATGCTTACTCTAGGATTTACATAAACCCGCCCCTGAGAGGCGGCTCATATCTTATGGGGCGGGTTTATCTGAGAAACGCATGAAAACTCATTAACTCACTTGTAAAACCCGCCCCTACGGTGTCTTCTCTAATGCACAGTTTTAGCTGAAACATTCCAGTAGGGTGCGTTAGACAGCTATAATCACTCACTATGAAAAACATTTAAAAATCTGTCGTAACGCACCATTGCAAAAGTGTCTTTCCGCTACAAAAAATCCATTAAATAACTTTCAATTAGAATAAAATACTCTATAACGAAACGGAAATAACAAAAAAAGTTACTTCCGTTTATTTTTTCTCTCAAAACATACCTTACGGATAATGTTTAGTTCGATAATATTTTTCAACACAAAAAACTGTTAAGCCTTGATCCATTCATTAGCTTCTACTAAATGATTATTATCGAACACTTTGACAGGGCAAGGCCAGATAAATCCAAAAAATTTTGTTGCTCCAAGAATCCATTTATTATTAGAAACAACAGCTATTTTTGCCCAAGCTGTTAGGTGTTGAAAACCAACTTTTGTATCATCCCATAAAGCTTTCGCATCAAATCCTGAAAAATCATTATCTAAATGATAAAGCAAGCGTATTTTACGATGTTCTTTTAACTTAGCTTCTACCGCAGGAATTAAAACTGACTCATAATCTTCTCCTGTCACTTGGCCATGAGCAGTAAAGGCAAGAATATTATCGGGTTGATTGGCAATAATTTCAATCATAATCATCCTCCTAGATTTCAATCTATATCAGATCGGTTTGTGGAGTTTAATCCTACCTTTATTATACAACTTCACATAGCAGTTCAACAAATAAATTTTAAAGCATTAATCAAACTATATAAAGTTGAGTTGGACTTAAACAGTAGGAATCTCAGGATGAGAAACCACATAGATAAATACTAAGTTTATTTCAAATCTACCTACCATCAATAGCTTCTCGTAAAATTTTTACATACCTCTGCAAAAAGTCTTCAAGATGATAAGGTTTTGAACCAAATTTTTCTCTTAAATAATCAAAACCTCCACTAGCATAAGCATTCATTTTATCTATTCCATCCTCGTCGTCAAGGTTAGTTTGACTACTAGGATTGATGAGTTTTGATAATTGTTTTTTTGTCGCATCTTTTTCATCTAAACTGATTCCCAAATTTTCTAATTCTGCCCTAATAAGTAAACCAATAATTAAATTTTGTTGGCTTTGATAATCGCTAACAAAGTAATCAATAAAATCTCGACATTTACATCTTTCACTGGGATTATTTTTAGACTTTGTTGCTAATCCCATCATTAAACATAAATAATATAAATCAAAAAGAGTTTTAACTTGTTGTGTTTGTCCTACCTTAATATTAGAAAACCACTCATAAACATCTTCACGTAGTTTAAACCATTTAGCCATAGTTAAATGTCATCCTCATATTCTTCAAGATCGAATTTATCGAAATATTCTTTTCCTTCTACAATGACACAATTTTCAGTTTGAGTAACTCCTTCAGAGGGTAAAGTATTTTGTAGTTTTTCTGTACCTTTGGTTTTTCTAAATACAGTTACAAATTTAGTGGAACGTGAATTTTTATTAGGGGTAGTGAAACGTGAATTGTTATTAAGGGTATCAGTAAAACCTTCTCTTTCAGTAGAGATAGTTAAAGCAATAAACTGATGACAAAGATCCGGAATTTGTTTAGCAATTGCTCGTCTGACTGTAGCATCAATAGCATTAGCTGGACTATCAACTACTAGAGGAAATTTATGTTGTCCTCTGTCTAATAATGTTGTTAAAAAAGTATAGCCTACAGATAATGTTTGACCCATACTTGCTTCTTTTTGACCTTTGAGATAAAGAGAATTTTCGATTTTATCAATATGAATTGGGTCTCGTTCTAAAACTATATCTAAGTATCCATTACACTCTTCAATTAGAGAGTCTGTTAATTTAATTTTTGCTTTTTTCAGAGACTCGTCTATAATTTTTTGTAAGATTTGTTTTTTCTTTGTTAGTTCTACCGTATTAGAAATTTCTGCTAATTTTTCTTCTTCCTCTTTTAACCATTTTTTTAATGATTGAATACAAAGATTTTTTTCATAATTTTTAGGATCGTCTCTATGATTTGGGGTGCGGTTAATTTGTTCTAATAATCTTTCTAGATCACTTTTTTCTATTTCTTTATCAACCAGGGATTTTTGCCAAGATTTAAGTTGAGTATCGCCTTGTTCTGTCAGTCGATTATCTATAGTTCTACACTTAGTTTCAGCATACTGTCTAACTTCAATATCTGTTTTTAAACCCTCTATATTTTCAGTTAATAAATTAACGAATTTTTCGGGTTTTTCAGGTGTTAGTTTATTTCTAATATCTTCTTTTAAACTATTTAAAAATGCCGTAGTATCGTCTGATAAATATAAGTTTGCTCTCCTTTGAATTTCTTCACGAGTTTCACAATCTAATTCTCTGCCACAAATACATTTTTCTTCTTCTAAAATGTCTGTAAAAAATTGACGCGATGCTTTTTCAGGAAGTTTAGCTTTATCTAACTTATCTTTTAATTCAATTAAGTCAGAAATAAAACTTTCATGCAAATATTGAGGTTGTCTAATTTGCATCATTATATCTGTGATTCTGCTTTTCACTTCCTCTTCAGCTTTACCTTTTTCTTCTTTATTCTCTGTTAATTGTTGATATAAATCCTGATTCTGGCTATTATACTCATCAATCTTAGTTTCTAAATCTTGGCTCTCTCTTTCTAGAAGGTTAAGTTCTTCTTGTTTTCTATCTTTTATTGCCTCAACTTTTTTGATTCTTTCTCTCAAACCATTAACTTTATTTCTTTGGCGAGTTAAACCCCGTTGCTCGCTAGCTTTTTTTTCTGTTTTTTGATTCCAATCCTTATCTATAAATCTTTTAATTTCATCCAGTAAATAGAGTTGAAATAAACTATCAATTGCCTGAGAAGCATGAGTTTTATTAGAATCCAACAAATCTTTAGCAAACTCACCATCAAAAATAAATAATTGCACAAATTTTTGATTCAAAAAACGATAAAGACTAGGGGGAGGCTCCCATTTTGGAATTATTCCTCCTAATGATGGAGAAATAGTAGAATAATTAACTGTTCCCTCTTCAAAATCAAAATCTAGTTCAAAAGTTAAACGCTTCTCATCAACCCTTAAATCTAAAGTAAATTTTCCTTCAGAATTAAATTTATTAACTCTACGAAAACTTTTTACTTTCTCTGCACCCCATTTATCTGCTTCCCCATTCATAGCAGCACGAATTAAACTTAAAGTAGTCGTTTTTGCCGTACCATTAGGCATTTGAATCAGAGAAACATGAACAGGGTTCACACCAGATAAAAGATTAATTTCCATATCTGGGCATCTCAAACCCTCTGTTTTCCAACCAATAATTTCAATCTTCATTATTCATTTCTAATTTTTCAATAGTTACACCCTTATCATCAACCCTTAAATTTTAAACAAATGTTCCTCTAGAATTAAATTTATTAACCATACAAAAACTTCTTACTTTTTCCCCACTCATAGCAGCACGAATTAAACTTAAAGTAGTAGTTTTTGCCGTACCGTTAGGCATTTTAACCAGAGAAAAATGAGCATATTTATCGCCAGATAAAAGATTAATATTCATATCTAGGCATCTCAAACCCTCTGTTTCCCAACCAATAATTTCAATCTTCATTATTCATTTCTAATTTATCAATATTAATAGCATCATAGACTAAATCAAGACGTTCACTTTTATCAGTTTCACTTAAATTTTGCTTGCTCATTTCCTCTAACCATTTAATCAATCTATTTGCAACTGTTTCTGGTTGACTTGCTTCCGAAACAGACTCTCTAATAGCCTTTTTTATTTCCTCATCTAACATAACTATTAACTTTTTATCCTCAATTTTGAAAGTTCAGATAACCACTCATAACGTTCCTCATCAGCAGATATTCTATCTCGATTATCCTCCAAACACAAAACAAAATCAACTACTTTTGCCCTCTTATCTGGATTATTTGGATTAATCCGCAAACAACGACCTATACGTTGAATAGTTTCTAATTTAGCCCTTGCTGAAGAAAAAAGAATCACATTTTCCAAATTCTTAATATCAATTCCTTGAGAAACACGGTGACAAGTTATTAAACAATCAATTTTACCTTGAGCAAAATCTTGCAGATATCTTTGCTCCTCTCCAGAATAATAAGTTCGATAACGATGAGTATAATTATGAATATTATCTAAGAGTTGATTCCCATATTCCTTCTCTTCAACAAAAATAATAGTAGACTTAAGCATCTGAGGATTTTCAACTAAAAAATCTGCAAAAACATTTAGTTTATTTTCAGCAGTTTTATAAACACGAGAAAGTTTAATCCAAACCTCTTCCTCGCTCATAGGTTTACCTGCTTTGAGACGAGCTTCTTTTTGTCTATATACTTGTTGAAGTCTCTCTTTATCATCGTTAGTAAGTTCATAACCAAGAGGGATATAGTCAAATTCACAAAGTATCCCTCTTTCAATTGCTTCTTTAACTCCAAATTGAAAAAATACTTCCCCTAACTCTGCAAAAATAAATTCTGTTCCTTCACTGTCATATTCTCTTTCAGGTGTAGCACTTAACCCTAACCGATTCACTCTTGTCTCAAGATAGCCTTATAATTATTATTACATATTCTTTCGGACATGATATTACTTCAGTAGGAGATACTGATAACTGTTAACTGATAACTGATAACTGAAATTATGTTACTAGAACTTGCTATTGGTGATGCTTACGGCGCCGGTTTTGAATACGCAGATATTCAGTTAATTAAACAACACAATAATCTATTTAATTATGTGAAGCACCCGCGCCACAAACTTATTCCCGGTTCCTACACTGATGACACTCAAATGAGCATTGCTATTACCGAAATGATAATTTCTAGGGAACCTTGGACGCGAGAAAATTTAGCTGATAAATTTGTTGAAGCTTTTAAAAGAGATGAACGAGAAGGATATTCTCGTAAATTTTATGACTTTTTAAAACAAGTGAAAACAGAGCAACAATTTTTAGCAGAAATAATTCCTACAAGCGACAAAAGTGGTGCTGCAATGCGAGCAGCTCCCATTGGCATTTTTCCTACTATTAAAGAAGTCAAACAAAAAGCAACTATTCAAGCAGCTATTACTCATAACACTCCTGACGGAATTGATGCAGCGATCGCCTCAGCATTAATGAGTCATTATTGTATTTATAATTTAGGAAAAAAAAGCCAACTAGGAAAATTTCTTGAAACTCATGTTCCTAGTAAACCTTGGTCAGAACCTTGGGAGCAAAAAGTAGGTTCTAAAGGTTGGATGAGTGTTAGAGCTGCTATTACTGCGGTGCAAAGAAATGACAAAATTAGCAGCTTATTAATGGATTGTATTAATTTTACAGGAGATGTAGATACAGTGGCAACTATAGCTTTAGCTGCTGCTTCCTGTAGTCAAGAAATGGTTCAAGATTTGCCAGAAAATCTCGAACTCTTATTAGAAAATGGTAAGTATGGGCGAGATTATTTGATAGCTCTCGATCAACAACTTATGGCTATGAAAAATTGAAGTAGAGGCAGGTTTTATTTATAAATTTTGGTGAAAACCAATAATTTATTTTCCTAACCTACTCCTACAAAACTAGACAATTATAGGAATTAATTCAGCCCTAATAATTAGCTCTTTATAATTTAGTAGCGACCACCACCGCCACCTCTGCGGTTACTATAACCTCCGCCAGATTTTCTGTCTTCACGGGGCTTTGCTTTGTTAACTCTGATATCACGACCCATCCATTCAGCACCATCAAGTGCATTAATAGCTTTCTCTTCTTCTTCCTCTGTACTCATTTCCACAAACCCAAAGCCACGTGGGCGTCCTGTTTCACGGTCAGTTGGTAACTGAACCCGCTTGACAGTACCATAGTCTTGAAACACTTCAGATAGGTCTTCTTGTGTGACATCGTAGGATAAGTTACCTACATAAATTGACATAGATTTTCTCCCAAATTTAGAGATGTGTAGAGATTTAGACTTCGGAGAGAAGCTTGCCAATAACGACAGGAAATTGACCCTCAATATGAACAAACATTGCAACCGAACTTATTCTCATTATCGGTTATATACTAGCACAATATATACCAAATATTCAAAGATTTTTGTGAAAATATATAAATATAAAATATAAATTATAAAGTTACAAGATGATTGGGGACATTTTGCTCAACTAAAGAAAGTCAAAATTCAAAAGTCAAAAGTCATGCATCAAGAAAAAAATGAAGAATCTAAGCAAAGAAATTATTTATAGAAGCCCTAAGCGTATCTCCGCAAAGGTAATGTTTTTTGGATCTTGAGTCAGGAGTCAGTAGTCAGTAGTCAGGAGATAGAAAATATAGAGAAAAAGGTAGAATAATAGCCCCCTTGCTTCACCATCTCCCCTACTCCCCCACTCCCCCACTCCCCTACTCTCAATCTATAATTTTAAACAGATACCTTCAGGGGTTCTATAGAGTATATCAAGTAAGGTCTGTCTTGATGGGAAGTAGCAAATACGAGAACTTTATAACCGGATTTCATCAGAACTTACCGAAGGACACTAAATCTAGTGAGGGCAAATGCCATTCGCCCCTACATATGTTTTTCTCAAGGTGAATTTGTGTAACTCCTGTTCATCTGACTTCTGACTTCATTAAAACCCCTGAAAAATGAACAATGGTTTGCTTCGTAAAACTTACAGAAGCATTAACCATTGAACATTAATCTGAATTAACCACTAGGGGTAAACACCTTAAAACTTAAATCACAGCTTTAAAGTTGCTTAACCTCAGAAACCAACTTAGCAACCATATCCTTAGCACTACCAAACAGCATCATAGTTTTATCCTTGTAGAACAAATCATTGTCCACACCAGCAAAACCAGTGCTGAGACCGCGCTTAATCACAATAGTATGCTTTGCCCTATCCACATCTAGAATGGGCATACCATAAATTGGACTATTTTGGTCTGCACGAGCTGCTGGATTTACCACATCATTAGCCCCAATTACTAAGGCCACATCTGCTTGGTCGAATTGAGGATTAATGTCATCCATATCATATAACTGAGGATAAGGGACATTTGCTTCTGCTAATAATACGTTCATGTGTCCAGGCATCCGGCCAGCAACTGGGTGAATAGCATACTTAACTTCAACACCCAATCCTTCTAACTGGTCTGATAATTCGCGGACAGAATGTTGAGCTTGAGCAACGGCCATACCATAACCAGGTACAATTACTACGGAGCGGGCATAACCCAACATCATTGCACCCTCTTCTGGGTCAATACTATGAACGCTCTTATCAGTTTTGCCACCAGCACCAGCAGCAGCACCGCCACCTTCACCAGTACCAAATGCAGCAAATAGTACATTAGTTAAGGAACGGTTCATACCCTTACACATGATAACTGTGAGGATAATACCGGAAGCACCAACCAATGCACCAGCGATGATTAACATATTGTTCATCACCACAAAACCAGCAGCACTAGCAGCTAAACCAGAGAATGAGTTCAACAAAGAAATCACCACTGGCATATCACCCCCACCAATGGGGATAACAAACATTACACCTAATACCAGAGACACACCTACCAATGCTAAAAACACGGGTAAGTTGAATGGTGTGACACACAGATAAACACTGCCTACAATAAATCCACCAAATAATAGAGCATTAAAAGGTTGCTGTAATGGGAAAGTGATGGGGGAACCAGTCATAACTCCTTGCAATTTAGCAAAAGCAATTAAGGAACCTGTAAAAGTTATGCCACCAATTAATACACCCAATAATGCTGTAATAGTAGTAGGTAATGGTGGAGACTGAGCAACAGCCAAAAAGCGCCAAAATTCACCTACTGCCACCATTGCAGAAGCTGCACCACCCAAACCGTTGAATAAACCAACCATTTGAGGCATGGCAGTCATTTCTACTTTATAAGCAGCGATCGCTCCAATAATTGAACCAATAACGATTCCGATCAGAATCATTTCATAGTTCAAAACTTCTTTTTCGAGTAGGGTTGCTACAATAGCAATTAACATCCCTACTGATGCTAACAAATTACCATTCCGAGCTGTAGCTGGAGAACCCAACTTTTTCAGCCCGACGAAAAATAGAGATACTGCTACTAGGTAGCTTAACTGAATTCCGGTTGGTATAAAGTCCGTCATTATGCAGCCTCCTTCTTCTTGAACATTTGCAACATCCGGTCTGTTACTAAAAAGCCACCAACTACGTTAATAGTGGCAAAAACAACAGCAATTAAACCTAAAATTACAGTGACATTCCAATCTTTGTCACCAGCGATAATTAGTGCGCCCAAAACTGCAATTCCAGAGATAGCATTTGCTCCAGACATTAGGGGGGTGTGCAGAGTTGGTGGCACTTTGTTAATAACTTCAAATCCGGCAAATGATGCCAAGACGAATACAAATAAAGCTGCAATTAATGTTTCGCTCATAGTCTTTTCACACTGAATTGTTTTGAGAAGGAAGAAGGAAGAAGGAAGAAGGAAGAAGTTTTATCTTACCTAGTTTCAAATCTTCTGTAATTCCTCATTTGATTAGGTAGTGCTATAGTTACTGAAGTTAATTTTTCCTCATATTGCTTTTAGCTTTCTGCAAAAATATCAATCCCTAATTTATTAAGTAAATTAGATTTATTTGACATTTTGACTATTAGCAATTTTTCAAACTAGCAATACTTTTTAGTGAGGAATTATTTAACTATTAACAGCAACACTTAAAGCATCTTTTACCCTTTGGTTACGAATTTCACCAGCATGAGTGACACAAGCACCAGCAATGATGTCATCCTCAAAGTTAAGATTTAACTCTCCATCTTTAACCATCAACTTGAGTAAAGCTGTAATATTTTTGGCATACAACTCACTAGCATGAACTGGCATAGTTGCTGGTAAATTTACAGGACCAATAATAGTCACGCCATTCCACTGTACATCTTTACCTGCTTCAGTACATTCACAGTTACCACCCTGTGCTGCTGCCATATCAACTATGACTGCTCCTGGTTTCATTTGGTCTACCATTTCCTTAGTTACGAGCAATGGTGCTTTTTTACCAGGAACTTGAGCAGTAGTAATGACAACATCCGAAGCAGCAACGTGCTGTGTCAGAACTTCACGAGTATGTTGTTTAGCTTGCTCGGAAAGTTCTTTTGCGTAACCTCCCTCAGCAACAGTATCCTCTTGGAGAGTCACATCTACAAATTTGGCTCCCAAACTTTGTACTTGTTCTTTAACTTCTGGACGAATATCAAACGCCTCTACTACTGCACCTAAACGACGAGCAGTAGCGATCGCCTGTAAACCAGCAACTCCTGCTCCCATAACTAAAACTTTAGCTGGTTTAATAGTACCTGCTGCTGTAGTTAACATAGGGAAAAACTTAGGTAAAGCAGCGGATGCCAGCAAAACAGCCTTATATCCACCAATATTAGCTTGGGAAGATAAAGCATCCATCACCTGCGCCCTACTGGTACGAGGAATTAGTTCCATACTGAATGCAGTTACTTTCTTTTCAGCTAAACGCTGTACAAGAGCAGGGTTTCCTAGAGGGTTGAGGAAACTAATAACAACACTACCTTCCCGTAATTTATCAACTTCTGATTCCTCTAGTACCCCAATTTTTAGGAGTACCTCAGTTTCACGCCACAGAGCGCCACTATCAGAAATTATTTTGGCTCCAGCTTGTTCGTAAGCTCCATCAAAGAAGAAAGATTTTTCTCCCGCACCTGCTTCTACCTGTATTTCTAGCCCCTGTTTAACTAATTTGGCTATGACATCAGGAACTAAGGCTACACGAGATTCATTGACCAGAATTTCCTTAGCTACTGCTATTCTCATAAATTCTCCTTGTCTACTAAAGTTTGATTTCCTTACCAGGGAACCCTACCTAAAATTAATGGGCCTGAGTTAGCTAGCTATTTTATGGTTGTTTTACTACTTGGTTCTTATTTAAAATTATTAGGCTGATATTTTGATGCTCGTTGCTATCTTTAACTTGTCTTATGAATTCAAGGTGGCCAGAGGAAAATATGGTGACTCTGAGTACCAAAAATTTGTCATTGATTTTGTCATTATTGAACCTATGACAAATTTCCTGAAAATTCGTAATTAATCAACAATTTTCTTTCTTTTGACTTTTGACTTTTGACTTTTGACTTTCTTTGGCTGTATTTATAAAATGTTGATAAAGTTTTAGTGAAGAGATTTTAAAGTTAGAGAAAATTTTATGAAACGTATACTTTCTGCTTTGATGGTTAGCAGTTGCTTATTAACAGGCTTCTCAATGGCAAGTTTAGCTCAGGGAATGCCAGGATTTACATTATTTGGTGGGCCAGAACAGAAAAATCAATTAAACTTCCGTTTAGATTCTGGTAAATCTGGGACTTGGGATCGTTATCGACTCCGAATACCAGCCAACAAATTAAATTTAGCTGTTGCCCAGTTATCAATTTTTTATCCTAATTACTATAAAGGTTCATTTGATACTGACGATATAGAAATCCGTGTTGGAGGAGGAAAATCTACAAAACCAGAATCAATATCCATAGATGAAGTAGTTTGGGACCAAGAAAATAATTTTATAGAAATTTACCCTACTGAACCTATTCCTGCTGGTAATAAAATTGAGGTAGTTCTCAACAATGTAAGAAACCCCAGATTTGGAGGAATGTATCACTTTAATGCCAATATTAGGACTCCTGGTGATGTACCTTTATTGCGTTATATTGGCACATGGCTTTTGAGCATAGAATAGAATATTTAGTTGATAATAGAAGGATAAATCGATCCACGCTAGCTTGATTAAGATATCCATGCTACAATTGTAGATTGTGACTTTCAATTATTATTAGATTAATGGTAAAGGAGTAGATAAAAATGACTCAACGGACTTTACATGGTACCAGTAGAAAGAGAAGAAGAGTATCTGGTTTTAGAACAAGGATGCGTACAAGAAATGGCCGAGCAGTAATTAGAGGACGTCGGCAAAAAGGTCGTGAGCGCCTGGCAGTTTATTAGAGAGTTTCACAAATTTAGACATCTCACTATGTTGCCTATAGAAAACAGGCTTCGTCATAATAAAGACTTTAGTGCTGTATATCAGAAAGGAATTCGCAAAAATACTTCTTATTTGGCTTTAAGGGCTCTGCGTCATCAGCAAGAGTCTAAATTACCTCTAGATAAAGATAACTTGGAAACTCATAGACCTACTCGCATAGGAATTTCTATTAGCAAAAAGGTGAGCAAAGGAGCAGTAGTCCGAAATCGAATCAAACGCCAAATAAGAGCAGCTTTGCGTCAAATATTGCCATATATATCCAGAGGATGGGATATAGTCATTGTGGTAAAACCAACAGCCCAACAGTGCAATTATGATGAATTTCTGCAACAATTAGAGAAGTTATTGGCACAAGTGGAGGTGTTGCATGGGTATTCGAGAGGAAGCCTTCTATGAAGGTGGTCCCCATATAGGAGATTTAATCTTTAATTTATTAATTGGCCTAACAATTATTGGCCTACCTCTAACTGTTGCGGCTATTGTTAGGGCCTTGTGGCTCAGGTATCGGATTACTAATCGCCGAGTTTCAGTCATAGGGGGCTGGATGGGACAAGATCGTACAGATATTGTTTACTCAGAAATTATCAAGGTGGCAAAAGTTCCCAGAGGATTAGGAGCTTGGGGCGATCTAGCAATTACCCTGAGAAATGGTACTCGCTTAGAACTAAGGGCAATACCAAGATTTAGAGAAATTGAAGCTTACATAACTGAAAAAATGGTGGCAAAATCTCAAAAAGCTGATAGTGCTACTAATTAATTGATAATTGATAATTGATAATTGATAATTAGAGATGGTTTTCATTATCCACTATTCATTATCCATTTCCCTATTCCCTGCTATATAATATCAACCTAGTAAAAATGCTGAGATAAATTATTAGATTTACCAAAAAAGTAGTTAACTAGATGTGGAAATTAGTAGTAATAAATAATTTCAAATCGTCAAATTTAGAAAAATCACCAGCCCCAAGGTAGACATAAAATAATGGATTTTGGTATAGGATTTATTTCCAACAACATAATGCTGCCGATCCTAGACTTTTTCTATGGAATCGTGCCAAGCTATGGTCTAGCAATTGTAGCTTTAACTCTTGTAATTCGTGCAAGTCTCTACCCATTAAATGCTGGGTCAATTCGGAATATGCGTAAGATGAAAGTTACGCAACCTTTGATGAAGAAGAGACAAGAGGAGATTCAAAAACGCTATAAAGATGATCCACAAAAACAGCAGGAAGAAATGGCTCAACTGATGAAAGAGTTTAATCCATTGGCAGGATGTTTGCCACTGCTCTTTCAAATGCCCATACTTTTTGCTTTATTTGCAACTCTGCGTGGATCGCCTTTTAGTAATATTAATTATACTGTAGATTTACAAATATTTCCTCAAGAACAGTTAGAACGAATTCAACCACAGGCTTATACAACTTCACCTCAAAATATATATATTAATGATGGTGTTCACTACCCAATTTTGGCTTTGATGCCTAGTGGTAATAAGTTAGTTGTTGGAGATAAAACTCAGGTTGAATTTCAAACAGAACAAGGAAAATCTCTAGCAACTTTAAAACAGGAATATAATCAGTCTGAAATTAAACCTTTATGGACTGTTACTAAAGGTTCTGAAAGAGTTCAAATAGATCAAGATGGAAACTTAGTAGCTTTACAATCAGGTGAAGCTACAATTCAAGGTACAATTCCAGGAATTGCAGCAGATAAAGGGTTTTTATTTATTCAAGCCCTCGGTCGTGTCGGTGCTTTTGATGACGATGGGGCGATTCACTGGGATATATTAATTATGGTGGTTGGTTTTGGAGTTAGTATATATGCTAGTCAGACAATATCAGGTCAAGGACCTGGATCTAACAATGCTAATCCAAATCAGGACTCTATAAACAAAATTACTCCCATTCTATTTTCAGGAATATTTTTGTTTACTCCCCTCCCGGCTGGTGTGCTACTTTATATGCTGATAGCTAATATATTTCAAACTATTCAGGCATATATTTTATCGAAAGAACCATTACCTGAAGATATTCAGAAATTAGTAGAAGAGTCACAACCAAAAACAACAAAAACAGGAAAGGGAAGAGAAGCACTACCTTTTGAACCAGGACGTTCTAAGAAAAAAGCTTAATGCTAGATAATGAGCGATAGTTATATAGATCAAGATCAAGGACTAGATGAAGGACAGCAATGGCTGGAGAAATTGCTAAACTTAGCAAAAATTCCCGCAAAAGTCATAGCTCAACAACAAGAAGATTCTTATTGGTTGATAATAGATGAAACTAACCTGACACCAGAACAAGTTTCTATTCTAGTAGGAGTTGATGGTAAAGTAATTGATGCTATTCAGTACCTCACCAATACTATTCTGAATATAAATAATCATAATTCAGAAGAACATTTGGCCTACACTGTAGAAATATCAGGTTATCGAGCTCGTCGCCAAGAAGAATTATTATTAATGGCTGAGTATGCAGCTAAAAAAGTACGTTTGACTGGTCAGGAGTATGAGTTAACATCTCTATCTTCTACTGAACGTCGTCAAATACATACTATGTTAAAGGACTGTGAAGACCTAGAAACTTACAGTCATGGACAGGAACCAGACCGCCGTTTAGTCGTAAAAATTAGAAACTAATCAAGTAAGCATTCAGCTATTAGCAGTCAGCGGTCAGCTATCAGCAATAAGACCCTGTACTCCTAGAGGGGGTTATAGACTTTAAGGTTAAGGGATCTGATTTTTGCAATTTTTCTGGCTCAATTAATATAGCGTTGATCGCTCTACTAAAAGCAATAGCTGACGGCTGAATGCTTACCTAACAAAAAAGAGAAAAAATTGGGAGAGAAGCATGATTTGTAGAGATTAAAATAACTAATTTGAGTAGAGAAAATTCAGAATTATGAGTGTAGAATTCTGAATTTCTGGTAAGGAATAAGTGAGGTGAAGTAAGATGGAATTAATATCTATTCCCAGTCTGTTGAAAAAAACTGATCGGACTGAATCTATAAAGTTTGAAGAGTTTATATTAGACTTGGAAACACTGACTCCAGTTAGGGGTTATTTACAAGTAACTCATCATGGAAATTATCTGGAAGTTAAAGGAAAATCAGAAACAATTATTACCCTCACTTGTGATAGATGTTTAAAACAGTATAATTATAAATTGGCGATCGCTCCAAAAGAATTAATTTGGTTAAATAAAGTTACAACTGAAAAAGAGTTATTCCATATAGAGGCGGAAAATTCTGTGGAACATTTAGTCGAAACTTTGCCTCCAAATGGAGATTTTAACCCTAGAGAATGGATATATGAGCAGATTTGTTTAGCAGTTCCTCCTAGAAAGTTATGTGACAAAAATTGCCAAGGAATAAAATTATCTGAGATGAATACTTCATCATCGGTTTTAGATAGTCGATGGGCAGCTTTAGAGGCGCTCAAAAGGCAACTGAATTAAGAGTTGATAGTTTGATGTTAAAGTTGCTTGTTAAGTATGAAACATACAGCGCTTCCCGTTGTTATGAGGTACAAAATTTTAGGTTTGAAGGAACAGGAAATAGGGAATAGAAAAGAATAAAAAAACTGTACCTCATAGCTTCGGAAACTGCTGTATAAGAAAGATTATTAATCAGAATTAATATCAGGTTTGGATCAACAGTTACACTGCAATAGTCAGGGGTATATTTTGGCTAAAAATATCGTTAGTTGCTATTGTAGAAAACAGCCCAGAAAAATGTTTTCTGAACTACCAACAAACTAAACATGATATAATTAGCCATTAAAAAAAATATTATGAATTTTCAAGAAGAGTTTGAACTACTACTCCGCTCACGCTACTCAATAATTTATATTCAAACAAGGGAAGAAGAACGAGTAGAAAATTCTATTACTGAATCTGCAAAAAAACAAGGTAATAGAGCAGTATATCTTTGGGATTTTGTGGAAGGATATCAAAATAATCCTAATGATATAGGTTTTGGAAAAAGAAATCCTCTTCAAGGTTTAGAACTGCTGGAAAAGTTACCGGAATCAGCTGCGGCCATATTTATATTACGGGATTTTCAGAGATTTTTAGAAGATATTTCTATTTCTAGAAAGCTGAGAAATTTAGCCAAAAAGTTAAAATCTCAACCCAAAAATATAGTTATTTTGGCTCCTGAAATATCTGTTCCAGATGATTTAACTGAAGTTATTACAATCATAGAATTTCCACTGCCAAATAGTCAAGAAATTTCCCAAGAGGTAGAACGTTTGTTAGTGGCAATGGGTCAATCTTTAGAGAAACGTTTATTAGATGAAGTAGTTAGGGCATCTCAAGGATTATCTATTGAAAGAATTAGAAGAGTTTTGGCTAAAGCAATAGCTACCCACGGAGAATTAGAGGTTGATGATGTCGATCTAATTTTAGAAGAAAAACGCCAAACTATTCGTCAAACTCAAATATTGGACTTCTATCCTGCCCATGAAAATATTTCTGATATTGGGGGTTTGGACAATTTGAAAGATTGGTTATTGCGACGGGGAGGGGCATTTTCTGAACGAGCAAGACAATATGGTTTACCTCATCCAAGAGGTTTACTTTTGGTAGGAATACAGGGTACGGGTAAATCTCTTACTGCTAAGGCGATCGCTCATCATTGGCATTTACCTTTATTACGTTTGGATGTGGGCCGTTTATTTGGAGGTTTGGTGGGAGAGTCGGAGTCTCGTACCCGACAGATGATTTCTATTGCTGAAGCTTTGGCACCTTGTGTCCTTTGGATAGATGAAATTGATAAAGGTTTTGCAGGGTTTAAAAGTCAAGGAGATGCTGGTACTACGAGTCGGGTTTTTGGTACTTTTATTACTTGGTTAGCTGAAAAAATATCTCCTGTATTTGTGGTAGCTACTGCTAATAATATTGAATCTTTACCAGCAGAAATATTACGAAAGGGTAGGTTTGATGAAATATTTTTTGTTGGTTTACCTAACCAGGAGGAAAGAAAAGCTATTTTTGAGGTACATTTATCTCGGTTAAGACCTCATAATATTAAGAGTTATGATATACAACGACTAGCTTATGAAACTCCAGATTTTTCTGGTGCAGAAATAGAACAATCTTTAGTAGAAGCTATGCACATTGGGTTTAGTCAAAATCGTGAGTTTACTACTGAGGATATTTTGGAGTCTGCTAGTCAAATTATTCCTTTAGCTAGAACTGCTGAAGAACAAATTAAGTTTTTACAAGATTGGGCAGCGGCAGGTAAAGCCCGTCTTGCTTCTAGATATGATGGTTTTAAAATTAATTAATAATGGATAATTGATAATGGATAATTACTTCAAGGAAAACTGTAACGTAATTGAATATCAGGAAATATCTTAGCACTTTTCTCTTAAAATAGAAGGCTTTATACCTTGATTTTTCGGTGCTGAAATACTCAACAAAACAGAAAATTTGATATTATAGCAATTCTGAATGATTTGTGAGAAAAACTGTAGGGGTTTGATTTCCCAATCCCATTTTTGGAGTTAGTTTGGAGACAAAAACCATAGGATGAAAAGTTACAAAATATTTATGGCTTGCTGTATATTAACTATAATTAATTATAGCGTTTCTCAAGCTTATGAGGTACACAAGCTCTTTAATTTCTTTTCTATTCCTTATTTCCCAGTTAAGTGTTCCCTATTCCCTGTTCCCTAAAACCTAGAATTTTGTACCTCACGCTTCTTGGGAATTGCTATATCTATAATAAAAATGTTTTTCTCTTTCAAGTTGCTCCCTGTTCCCTATTCCCCATTCCCTATTCCCTATTCCCTATTCCATTGAAAAAAATAAAAAGTTATGAATTTGTATGGATTCTTCAAATTTTTAGTAGGATTTATTTTAGCAATACTATTACTAGCTGGAGCTAGCGCAGCAGCAGTTCTCTATTTTGCAGCTAAACTCACAAGAATGCCTGAAAAACCAATATTTCAAAATGAAAAACCTGTAGTCCAAAAAGTTAGCACCTCTCCTCAACCAACTGTAGCTACTAGCAGTACAAAATCAGCAAATGAAAATGAATTAGCTCCTGGAACTTATAGGGCGATTGTAGTAGAACCTATTGGTTTGATTCTTCGCGATACTCCTAGTAGAAATTCTAATCGGATAGGAGGTATTTCTTATCGAGAGGAAGTTATAGTTTTGGAAGAGAGTTCTGATAAAAGATGGCAAAAAGTTAGGGTAGATGATGGGAGCGATCGTATAGGGTGGGTTTCAGGAGGTAATACGGAAAGGTTAGATTAGATTATCAACTTTTTACATCAGTTAAAATTGACTTTATTTCTGTAGATTATAGTAAGAAAATATATATAGGATTTCTAGGATATACCGAAAAATAAAGGTATAAAGCCTCTCACTCACCGTGGAGAAACAAAAAAAAT
>NZ_JBNHEQ010000007.1:0-2645 GCF_050016015.1 Dapis hubbardiae BLCC-M172 | reverse complement strand
CTTTTTGACTTTCAAAGGAGGAATTAAGCAGAGATTCTTTTTGACTTTCAAAGGAAGAATTAAGCAGAGATTCTTTTTGACTTTCAAAGGAGGAATTAAGCAGAGATTCTTTTTGACTTTCAAAGGAAGAATTAAGCAGAGATTCTTTTTGACTTTCAACTGTTACACTCACACCCCCTTCAGATGTAAATTTAATCCCATTATTGATTAAATTAATTAAAACTTGACGGAGCTTAGTTTCATCAGTATAAATATATTGAGGTACATCATCTTGATAGTCAAATATTAATGTTAACCCTTGATTTTCTGCGGTTAGATATAATAAGTCTTCCAGTTCATTTAAGAAAGAATAAAAATCAAAACTATTAGCATTAAGGGTCATTTTCCCTGCTTCAATTTTAGATAAGTCTAAAATATTATTAATCAAGGTTAATAAATAGCTACCACTTTTATAAATAATAGTTGTATTTTCCTTGTCTTCTTTTGATAAGGTTTGAGAACGCATCATAATTTGAGAAAAGCCTAAAACTGCATTTAAAGGAGTTCTCAATTCGTGACTCATATTAGCAATAAAAGTGCTTTTTGCTTGATTAGCAACTTCCGCTTTTTCTTTCGCCACTTCCAATTGTTGATTCGACTCAGTGAGTTCAAAAGTTCGCTCTTCCACTCGTTGTTCTAAAGTTTCAAACAAAGCTTGTAAATCATTTGCCATGCGGTTAAAAGACTCAGCTAATTCCCCGACTTCATCACGGCGATCGCTCTCCACTATTGTCTTTTGATTCCATTCTCCTTGACTCATACTTTTGGCAGCTTGGTTTAATTTCAAAATCGGTTGCGTAACCCAACGTGCGGTCAAAATACCTAAGATGATGGCAATAAGCAAAGCCAAAATACAAAGAGCAATGGTAATTCTAGTATTAGCATTAATCTCTGCCATAAATTCTGACTGCGGAACAATGATAGCGATCATCCAGTCAGGATGGGATATTTCTATGTCTAAAGGGGTAAGTTGTAACCAATATTGCTCTTGTTCGAGACGAAACTGCGATTGCGTTACACTATTTTTGTCTCTGTCTAAAGTTTCCCAATGAACCGCAGCAGCAGCAATAGCAGAGTCTTTACTCTCACTTGGTTTCAATCGTTGGAAAGACCCATGATAGTTACCAACATTATCAGTTTTATCCCTAATTTCCGGTGTCATAAATGGACTTTCATCAATAGAAGTTGCCAACATCCAACCATCCTCATCGACGATCGCGATGCGACAACCATTACAAATATCTAAGGAGTTCAAAAAATCTTGTATCAGAGTCAAACCCACATTGACTGCAAAAATTCCTTGCAACTCACCTTGAGAATCAAAAAAGGGCGCATAAGTATTAACCGCGAGGAGGGGAAGTTTACCGACTTGAAAAGATTTTGTCCAACCAGGAGCGCTGTCTCTGACGGCACCTTGATACCAAAGAGTATCTTGGATAATGAATGGATCGAGAGAGAAAAGCTCTTGGGTACGATTTCCTCTTTCGTCCAAAAGATACATTGTCAGACGCTCCGGGCGTTTGGAATCAGAAATCATCCCTTCAATGCGTTGTTTATTTCTGCGATGAGTCACTCGAAACGTTCCATCAGGGAAACCCAAGAAAATACCAGTAACAGTTTCAAATTGTTTAATGCGCACCCATAGAAGTTGCTCGACTTCAGCTAAATTGTTTAAATTGACTGTTTGACTTCGGACAGCTTCAATATTCATTTTGTTAATTTGCATTGCCGTCTGAAGATTCTGCTGAATATACAAATTCACTCGCTCTACCACTTCTGTCATCAAGCGTTCTGAGAGATTTTGTACTGCGTCCTGACCACTTCGATAAGACAAATAACCTACCAGTCCAACGCTTACCAGCAGTTGCATCACAAAGGGAATAATCAATACCATCCGCAGAGAAAGTTTACAGAACAATGAACTTAAGTATCTGTTTGGCATTTTTCAGTTACCATCCTTCCCATTTTTTATTGCTTATTTGTAAGCATTTCCTGCGGAATGATCCGCAAACACCTATCAACTCAAGTCAAAACTATTGGTTGATTTGGATTTCAATTTTATCAATGTCCTAACACTTTTTTGTAGTGCTATAGCAAATGATTGGTGAAAAAAACTCTAGGGGTTTGGAGACTAAACCCCTACGATAAAATATTTAACTTTTGACTTCTGACTTCAGCTATACAGAGCGATCGCTAATACAACTACAGAATAATTATTCTAAATTCTAAATTCTGAATTCTAAATTCTGACTTCGCGATCGCTACACAACCATAGAATAATTATTAGACCTAGGCGTGAAAAAGATATAGATTTTTTGGAGGAGTAGGGAACAGGGAACAGGGAACGCTTAACTGGCAAGATATTTTTATGAAAAAGGCATGAAAAAGGATTTTTTATGGTTAATTTTTCTTTCTTTAGCATATCTAACTCAAAGGTTTATTTATTTTCCGGAGATGTCTATTATGTTAAATATAGCGTTTCTCAAGCTTATGAGGTACACAAGCTCTTTAATTTCTTTTCTATTCCTGATTCCCTATTCCCTATTCCCTATTCCCAGTTAAGTGTTCCCTAAAACCTAGAATTTTGTACCTCACGCTTCTTGGGA